>CAITLX010000776.1 GCA_903893335.1 uncultured delta proteobacterium
CGAGCGCGCGACCGACCGCGAGCTCGTCGCGCGCGCGGTACGCCCCGCCTTCGGCGAGATGCGCAACGCCCTCGCGCCGCTCTACGCCAACATCTCCGCGGCGCGCGCGGCGGCGGCCGACTTGGGGCCGCTGGTGCGCATCACCGCGCACCTCGCGAAGACGGTCGGCGCCGAGGTCCCGGCGCTCTCCGGGCTCTCGCAGGCGCTCACGGCGTTCGACGACCTGCGGACGATCGTGGGCGATCTCGACGGCTCGGCGCGGCGCCTCGCGGCCCTCGTCGGGGCGCTCGAGGGGCTGCTCTTGCCGAGCGCGCAGGAGCCGACCGTCGCCGAGGTGCTCGACCTCGCGTCGGCGCTCGCCCACCACCAGACGAAGCTCGTCGGCGGCGTGGCCTGGGGGCCCGTCGCGCCCGTGCTGCGCGTGCGAGCGCCTCGGTTGAGCGCCGTCGCCGCCGTGGCGGCGGCATTGACCACCTTGGCCGGCTCCGTACGCGGGGCGAGCGCCGCGCTCGCCGGCCAGGCGAGCGTCGAGGGGGGCGAGGTGCTCATCGACCTGCGCGCGCCGTCGGTCGTGCCCGCCGCCCTGGTCCGCTGCGTGGGCGAGCTTGCGGCGATGCTGGAGCACGACCCGTTCGTCTCGGTCGAGGCGCTCGCCGACGGGATGCGCCTTCGCTTGCCGGCCGTGACCCCCGCCTGAGCCTCGCGCGTCCCCGGAGCAGAGCGCGGTCCATCTCGCGCAGGTACCCGCTCGCTGCGCGGTTGAACCCCGCGACTGTCCGCGCTACGCCACTGCACTGGAAAGCAGGCATCGCGCGCGAACCCTGCACGGAGACGCCGCCCCCATGTCCAAGCCCAAGAGCGCCCCTTCCGCGACGTTGAAGGCCAAGAGGGCAGGCGCGTCGAAGGCGAAGCCCAAGAGCGCCCCTGCGGAGAAGGCGAAGCCCAAGAGCCCTCCCGCGAAGCCGAAGCCGAAGAGCGCCCCGGCGTCCAAGGCGACGCCCGCGCCCGCGGGTAAGGCGCGCGACTCGGCGGCGCCTGCGGCGGGCCTCCCGGGGCGCTCACGCGGCGGTGCGCTCGGCATCGTCGGCATCGGTGCGTCGGCTGGCGGCCTCGAGGCGCTCGAGCTCTTCCTGCGCAACGTGCCCGAGCGCAGCGGCCTGGCCTTCGTCGTCGTGCAGCACCTCGACCCGACCCACCAGGACATGCTGGTCGAGCTCTTGCAGCGCGTGACCTCGATGCCGGTGCTTCAGGCCGCCGACGGCTTGCGCGTCGAGCGCGACCACGTCTACGTCCTTCCCCCCAACAAGGACCTCTCGCTGCTGCGCGGGACGCTCCACCTGCTGCCCCCGGTCGCGCCGCGCGGCCTGCGGCTCCCCATCGACTTCTTCTTCCGCTCGCTCGCGGCCGACGCGAGGTGGCGCGGCCTCGGCGTGCTGCTCTCGGGCATGGGCTCGGACGGCACGCTCGGCCTGCGCGCGATCAAGGAGCAGGGCGGGGCGGTGTTCGTGCAGTCGCCGGAGTCGGCCAAGTTCGACTCGATGCCGCGCAGCGCCATCGACGCCGGGCTCGCCGACGTCGTCGCGCCGGTCGAGGAGCTCCCCGCGCGCATCGTCGCCTTCCTCGCGCACGCGCCGCTGCCGTCGGTGATCGACCTGGCCGTCCCCCCCTCGACGCAGCGCGCGCTCGAGAAGGTGTGCGCGCTCTTGCGCGCGCAGTGCGGCCACGACTTCTCGCAGTACAAGACCAACACGCTCTACCGCCGCATCGAGCGGCGCATGGGCCTGCACCAGATCGCAGACGTCGCCGACTACGTGCGCTACCTCCAGGAGAACCCGCAGGAGACGACGCTCCTCTTCAAGGAGCTGCTCATCGGCGTCACGAGCTTCTTTCGCGACCCGGCGGCGTGGGAGCAGCTCGCCTCGACCGTCATCCCCGACCTGCTCGCGTCGCACCCCGGCGGGGGCGTGCTGCGCGCCTGGGTGCCCGGCTGCTCGACCGGCGAGGAGGCCTACTCGCTGGCGATCGCCTTCAAGGAGGCGCTCGCCGAGCTGGGGCCGAGGGTCGGCTACTCGCTGCAAATCTTCGCCACCGACCTCGACAAGGACGCCATCGACAAGGCGCGCCAGGGTGCGTTTCCGGCGAGCATTGCCGCGGATGTTTCAGAGGCGCGTCTGCACCGCTTCTTTGTGTCGGAAGAGCATGGCTTTCGGGTGGCGAAGGAAATCCGCGAAATGGTGATTTTCGCCCAGCAAAACGTCGTGATGGATCCGCCCTTCACGAAGCTCGATCTGCTGACGTGCCGGAACCTTCTCATCTATCTCGAGGCGGACCTGC
>CAITLX010000777.1 GCA_903893335.1 uncultured delta proteobacterium
ACGCGCGTCGAGCCCCCCAGGCCGCGAAGAAACAGCGGCGTCGCCGAGCCGGCCACGTAGAGGAAGATCGCGCTGTGGTCGAGCAGGCGCAGCCGCCGGGTCGTCTCCTCGTCGGCGATGCGCAGGTGGTAGACGGAGCTCGCCGCGTAGAGCGCGAGCAGCGACGCGCCGTACACGAGCATCGCGAGGCGCGTCGCCAGGTCGCCCGCGCCGTGCAGGAAGAGCCACGCGACCCCTACGAGGCCGACGGCGAAGCCGCCGAGGTGCGTGAGCCCGCTGACCGGGTCCTTGAAGCGCGGCCCGCCTGCGCGCTCGCTCGTCGCGCTCACCGTCGTCGTCTCCGTGGCCATGATCCAAGAATGCACGTCAAAGCGTGCGCGCGGGCCCGCCTCTCCCGCTTCTGACCGAAACGTGACGCCGCCGAGCGAGCGCCCGCAGCCGCCCCGGCGCGCGCCTCACCGCGCGACCCGGGCCTCTTACGGGCTCGCCTCGTCGGCCTCGGGCTCCGGCTCGGGGCCCGGCTTGGCGCGCGGGGGCTCGAGCACCAGCGGCAGGATCTCGTCGAGCCGCGCGATGAGCCGGATGTCGAGCTCGGCCCGGATCTCGGGAGGGACGTCGTCGAGGTCACGCTCGTTGCGCTGCGGGATGAGCACGGTGCGCAGCCCCGCGCGGTGCGCGGCGAGGAGCTTCTCCTTGATGCCGCCGACCGGCAGCACGTTGCCGCGCAGCGTGATCTCGCCCGTCATGCCGACGTCGGGCTTGACCGGGCAGTCGAGCAGCAGCGACGCGACCGCGGTGAACATCGTCACGCCCGCGCTCGGGCCGTCCTTCGGGGTGCCGCCGGCGGGGACGTGCACGTGCAGGTCGATCGCCTTGAGCCACTCGGGCGAGAGCATGAGCCGCTCGGCGCGCGACCGGACGTAGGACACGGCCGCCGTCGCCGACTCCTGCATCACGCTCTTCATGTTGCCCGTCAGCGTGAGCTTGCCCGTGCCGGGCATCTTCGAGGCCTCGATGAAGAGGATGCGCCCGCCCGCCGGCGTCCACGCCAGGCCCGTCGCGACGCCCGGCTCGCCGGTGCGCTCGGCGAGCTCGGAGAGGTACTTGTGCGGCCCGAGCACCTTCTCGATGAGCTCCGGGGTCGCCTGCTCGCGCACGTCCTCGCCCTCGGCGAGGCGCACCGCGACGTGGCGGCACACCGCGGCGATCTCGCGCTCGAGGCCGCGAACGCCAGCCTCGCGCGTGTACTGCTCGATGAGCGACTCGACCCCCTCGTCGCCGAACGCGAGGCGCTCGTCGGTGAGACCGTGCTCGGAGAGCTGCTTGGGCACGAGGAACTCGCGCGCGATCGCGAGCTTGTCGCGCCGCGTGTAGCCCGGCACCTCGATGATCTCCATGCGGTCGAGCAGAGGCTCGGGGATGCCGTCGTAGTTGTTGGCCGTCGCGAGGAAGATGACCTGCGAGACGTCGAACGGCAGGTCGAGGTAGTGGTCCTGGAACGTCGCGTTCTGCTCCGGATCGAGCACCTCGAGCAGCGCCGCGGCCGGGTCGCCGCGCATGTCCATGCCCATCTTGTCGATCTCGTCGAGGACGAGCACCGGGTTCTTCGCGCCGGCCTTCTTCAGCGCCTGCAAGATGCGCCCGGGCATCGCCCCGACGTAGGTGCGGCGGTGGCCGCGCACCTCGGCCTCGTCGCGCACGCCGCCGAGCGCGATGCGCCCGTAGCGGCGCCCCATCGAGCGCGCGATCGAGCGCCCGAGCGACGTCTTGCCGACGCCGGGGGGGCCGATGAAGCAGAGGATCGGCCCCTTCTTGTCGCGGCGCAGCTTGCGCACCGCGACGTACTCGACGATGCGGCGCTTGACCTTGTCGAGCCCGTGGTGGTCCTCGTCGAGGCAGCGGCGCACGTCGGCGACGTCGAGCCGGTCGGGCGTGGTCTTGCTCCACGGCAGGTCGCCGATCCACTCGAGGTACGTCTTGGTCAGGTTGAACTCGGCGGACTGCTGCTGCATCGCCGCGATCCGACCGAGCTGCTTGCGCGCGACCTTCTCGGCCTCGGGCGAGAGGCCGGCGCGGAGCAGGCGGTCGCGCAGCTGCTCGATCTCGTCGTCCTCGCCCCCCTCGCCGAGCTCCTCGCGGATGCTCTTCATCTGCTGGCGGAGCACGAGCTCGCGCTGCGATTTCCCCATCTCCTCCTCGACCATCGAGGAGATCTCGCGCTTGACGCGCAAGACCTCGAGCTGACGCGCGACCATCGCGAGCACGAGGCGCACGCGCGCCTTGGGGTCGAGCGCCTCGAGGATGTTCTGCTTGTCGCCGACCGACGCGTGCTCGGGGGGGAAATTGGACGCGATGAGATCGGCGAGGGCGCCGGGCTCGCGCACGTTGTCGAGGATGCCGGCCGTCTCCTTCGGCAGGTTGGGCATGAGCCCGAGGACCTCGCGCGTCGACTCGCGCAGGCTCGTGCCGAGCGCGTCGAGCTCGACGTCGCGCGCGAGCGGCTCGGCGATGCGCGCGATGCGCGCGCGCATGTAGGGCTCGAGCCCCGCGGGCGCGAGCATGCGGAAGCGGCCGAGGCCGTTGAGCACGACGCTGTAGTTGCCCGGCGCGAGCTTGATGACCTTCACGACGCGCGCGAGCGTGCCGATCGTGTAGAGGTCGTCGAACGTCGGCTCGTCCTTGTCCGCGTGCCGCTGGCTGACGATGCCGACCAGCGCGCGCTCGCGGTCGAGCAGGTCCTCGACCAGCCGCACGCTGCGAGGCCGCCCGACGTTGATGGGCACCACGGACATGGGGAACAAGACGCTGTTGCGCAACGGCAGCAGCGGGACCGGGTCGGTCGGAGCCGGCGGCACGCTTGGCAGGGTCGACATCGCACCGGGAACGTAGCATCCCCGCGCCCGCGCGCGCCCGGCCGCGAGCGCGGGAGCGTCCTTCGCGGGGGGGGCCCAGCCATGCTACGCAGCCGGGGTGCGGCCCTCGGTGCTCCTCGGCGCGCTCGTGTGCGCGATCGGCTGCTCGGGCGCGCTCGCATCGGCGGTCGGCTGCTCGGGCGCGAGCACGCTCGACCACGGCCCGCGCGACACCCTCGGCGCCTACGCGCGCGCGCTCGCCGACGGTCGCGTCGAGGAGGCCTACCGCCTGCTCTCGGACGACGCCCGCCGCAGCCTCCCGCTCGAGGCCTTCCGGCGCATCCTGCGCGACGACCCCCAGGAGGTGCGCGCCATCGCGGCGCGCCTGTCGCGGCCGGGCGGCGAGACGGCCGTCACCGCCACCGTGTCGCTCCCCGACGGGGACACCCTCCCGCTCGTCTGGGAGAACGGCCGCTGGTGGATCGACGGCGCCGGCGTCGACCCCTACCCGCAGTCCACGCCGCAGAAGGCCCTCGAGGCGTTCGTGCGCGCGTTCGATCGCAAGCGCTGGGACGTGCTGCTGCGCTTCGTGCCCGACGCGCGCCGCGCGGGGCTCGACGCCGCCAAGCTGCAGAAGGCCTGGGAGCAGACGCCCGACCAGAAGGACGAGGTCGCGCGCGCGGTGGCCGCGATCCGCGCCGCCCTGCCCGACGCGCAGATCGAGGAGGTCGGCGACCGCGCGACCTTCGCGTACGGCGGGTCGGCGAGCGCGCGGCTCGTGCGCGAGCACGGCGCGTGGAAGATGGAAGATTTCGACTGACGGAGCCCCAGCCATGACCTTCTTCGACCTCTCGGTGGACGCCGGCGTCGCGACCCTCACGCTCACCCTGCCCACGATGCCGCCCCCGTTCTTCGCGGCGATCGAGGGCGCGTTCGACGAGCTCGCGGGCCGCGACGAGGTGCGCGCGGTCGTCGTGCGCAGCGTGGGCAAGGGCTTCAGCTACGGGCTCGATCTGCCCGCCGCCTTCGCCGAGCTCGGCGAGCTCTTCTCGCCCACCGCCGGCGCAGCCGCGCGCCGCGATCTGCTCGCCGTCATCCGCAAGTGGCAAGGGGCCTTCGTCGCCATCTCGCGCTCGCCCGTGCCCGTCATCGCCGCGGTGCACGGCTGGTGCATCGGCGGGGGGCTCGACCTCGCGACCGCGTGCGATCTGCGCCTCGCCTCCTCCGACGCCCGCTTCTCGCTGCGCGAGACGCGCGTGGCGATGGTGGCCGACCTCGGCAGCTTGCAGCGGCTTCCGCGCATCGTCGGCCAGGGCAACGCCCGCCGCATGGCCTTCACGGGCGAGGACGTGGGCGCCGAGCGCGCGCTCGCCATGGGGCTCGTCGAGCAGGTCACCGACGGGCGCGACGCGCTGCACGCAGCCGCCGACGCGCTCGCGCGCACGATCGCGGCGCAGTCGCCGCTCGCGGTGCGGGGCGCCAAGCACCTGCTCGACCGCGAGGTGGCGCCGGCGGTGGCCGAGGGGCTCGACTACGTCGCGACCTGGAACGCCGCGTTCATCGCCTCGGAGGACCTGGGCGAGGCGCTCGCCGCCTTCGTCGAGAAGCGCCCCCCCGTCTACCGCGGGCGCTGAGCGGCGTCGCGCGCGAGGCAGTCCTCGAAGCCCTCGCGCCAGGTGGGGAAGCGCAGCGAGAGCCCCAGCGCGCGCCAGGTCGCGCTCGCGTCGATGGCGCGATCGTGGCGCAAGGAAGGCCCGACGTCCTCGGGGCGCGCGGCGGGCGGCACCGGCAGCCCCATGCGGGCGGCGAGCCACGCGATGACCTCACGCTGCGGCACCGCGAGCGCGTCGGCCACGACGAACGCCTCGCCCGCGAGCGGGCGATCGAGCGCCGCGAGCGCCGCCGCCGCGAGGTCGTCGACGTGCACGCGCGACACGACGTTGTCCCCCCCCGGCACGCGCAGGTCGCCGCGCGCGAGCCTGAGGTGCAGCCCCCTGCCCGGCCCGTAGATGCCCGCGGCGCGCAGCAGGGTCGCGCCTCGCGCGCGCCACACGCCCTCGGCCTCGAGGCGCGCCCGCGCGCGCTCGTCGCTCGCGTCCACCGGCGTCTCGGCGTCCACGCGCCCCGTCGCGCCGCCGTAGACGGCCGTCGATGACACGTACGCGACCCGCGCCGCCGCCGCGGTCGCAGCCGCGACCCTCGCGTCGGTCGCGCCATCGGGCGGAAACGCGACGAGCACGCGCGCCCCCTCGGGCACGAGCGCCTCGACGTCGCTCGCGCCGAGCACCGCGATCGCGTGCGCCTCGATGCCCTCGGCGGCGAGCGCCTGCGCGCGCCCCCGGTCGCGCGTGGTCGCCACGACCCGATCGCCGCGCGCGAGAGCCCGCCGCGCCACCGCGGTGCCCGCGAAGCCGCAGCCGAGCACCACGAGCGTCGCCGACATCGTGCTCAGCCGAGCGAGGTGGCGAGGTGCGTTGCGGCCTCGTCGAGGCGTACGAACGCGTACCCCTCGTCGCGCAACACCTCGAGCGTCGCCGCGAGCGCGTCGAGCTTGCGCTGGCGCGAGACGCGCGCGTCGGGCTGGTACGGGGCGATCGCCCCGAGGCCGTCGCCCGCGTCGAGCACGTCGACCGCGTGAAGCTCGAGGTTGACGAGCGGCTCGCCGACCACTCCGCGCGCCAGCCAGCGCGCGCGGCTCGGCCCCGCCAGCGTGAGGCTCGTGCCGATGAAGGGCAGCCGCAGCCCACGCGTGACCTGCACCGGCACCTCGAGGAGCCCCGCGCCACGGTGCCAGTAAGGCGTACCCACCCGGTACGGCCGCGTCGGCGCGCCGAGCACGCGCGGCGTGTCGACGACCGAGTGCGACCTCCGGCCGCGCAGCCCGATGAGGCCGATCGCGGCGGCCTTCGCGGCCCAGTACGCCGGACAGGGGAAGACGGACGAGTCGTAGCGCACGCCCTGCTCGGCCAGCACCGAGAAGACCTCGTCGGTGATGGTGTACCCGGGCGCCCGGAACCCGACCGGGCGCCTCCCGGTGGCGCGCTCGATGGCCTGCACGCCCCCCGCGATCTCGGCCGCGATCGCCGCGCGCCCTCGCTTCACCAGATCGTAGGGGTGCGACAGCGTGTGGTTGCCGACCTCGTGGCCGCGCTCGCTCGCCCGACGGAGCCGCGCCGCGCTCGCGGGGCGCGCGAGGCTCTCGCCGATGGCGAACAGCGTGAGCTTCGCGTCGAACGACGACGCGAGGTCGTCGAGCCGATCGAGGGCGACGTCGTAAACCGCATTCGGCCCCGAGGCGTCGGGCGCCTCGAGGCCGTGGATGCGGTGGTAGTGAGCGACCTCGTCGAGGTCGACCGAGATGGCGCAGAGCCGAGCGCTCAGCGCTCAGCCCCCGGCCATCTTCGCGACTTCGGCGGCGAAGTCGTCGGTCTTCTTCTCGATGCCCTCGCCGCGCTCGTAGCGCACGAACGAGACGAGCTTGAGCTCGCCGCCCGCGGCCTTGGCGACCTCGGCGCGGACCTGATCGATCTTCTGGCCGGCCACGAGGACCGACTCCTGATCGAGCAGGCAGATCTCGGTCAGCCACTTGTTGACCTTGCCCTCGATGATCTTGGGCCAGGCCGCCTCGGGCTTGGGCTTGGGCTCCTCGCGGAGCTGAGCCACGAAGATCTCCTTCTGCTTGTCGACCTCGGAGGCGGGGACCTCCGCGCGATCGAGGTACAGCGGAGCCATCGCGGCGATCTGCATCGCAGCGTCGTCGGCGAACTTGCGCACGCCCGCGTCGGCCGCGACCGCGTCGGTCGCGGTCTCGATCTCGAGCAGCGCGCCGATCTTGCCGCCGAGGTGCACGTACGCGTGCACCAGGCCCGGCTTGCCGGCGCGATCGGCCTTCGCCCAGCGGCGAACGGCGATCTTCTCGCCGATGGTCGCGATGAGCTCGTCGCGCACCTCGGCCACCGTCTTGCCGGCGCCCGGGAACGGCAGGGCGTCGAGCGCGGCGCCCGCGGGGGCTCCGAGCGCGATGTCCGCCATCGCCGCGGCGAAGGCCTTGAACTTCTCGTTGCGCGCCGCGAAGTCGGTCTGGATGTTGACCTCGACGAGGGCGCCCGACTTGGCGTCGGCTGCGACCTTCGCGCAGACCTCGCCCTCGGTGGCGACCGCGCCCGCGCGCTTGGCCGTCTTGGCGAGCCCCTTCTTGAGGATCACCTCGACGGCCTTGTCCATGTCGCCGCCGGCCTCGACCAGGGCGTTCTTGCAGTCGGACATGCCGGCCTGCGTGCGCTCGCGGAGCTCCTTGACGAGCTGCGCCGTGACTTCTGCCATGTGCGTCTCCTTGGGCCTTGCAACCGTGGGATGGGGCGGAGCGAGCTCAGCTCGCGCTGCCGCGCGGGCCGCGCTGACGCGGGCCCTGGTACACGACGGCTTCGTCGCGCGTCTGCGGTCCGCGGGCGGCGATCGCCTCCTTGCGGCGCTGGCCACCCTCGACGCACGCGTCCGAGACGCGGCCGGTGATGAGCCGGATCGAGCGGATGGCGTCGTCGTTGCCCGGGATGATGAAATCGACCAGGTCGGGGTCGCAGTTGGTGTCGGTGATGGCCACGACCGGGATGCCCAGGGCGCGCGCCTCGCTCACGGCGATCGTCTCCTGGTGCGGGTCGATGATGAACAGCGCCGCCGGGAGCGAGCCCATGCTCTTGAGGCCGCCGAGGTACTTCTCGAGGCGCTCGCGCTCCTTCTCGAGGCGCGAGACCTCCTTCTTCGGAAGCTGCAGGTAGGTGCCGTCGTCCTTCATGCGCTCGAGCGTACGGAGGCGATCGAGGCCCTGCTTGATCGTGCGGAAGTTGGTGAGCGTGCCGCCGAGCCACCGGTTGGTGACGTAGAACATGCCGGCGCGCTGCGCCTCTTCGGTGACGATGTCCTGCGCCTGGCGCTTGGTGCCGACGAAGAGCACGTTGCCGCCGCGGCCGACCGTCTCGACGAGGAACTCGAACGCGCGGCGGAACATGCGCGCCGTCTGGTCGAGGTCGACGATGTGCACGCCGTTGCGCGCGCCGTAGATGAACGGGCGCATCTTCGGGTTCCAGCGCTTGGTCTGGTGGCCGAAGTGCACGCCTGCGTCGAGCAGGGCGCGGATGGACAGCGGGGGCTCGCCGGCGGCGCGGGCCGCGGGAGCGGCGGGGGCGACGGGAGCAACGGGGGCGGCGGGAGCGGCTTCGGCTCGCGCCTCGGCCTCGGGAAGCATGTCGGTCATGGGCGCTCTCCTCTCGGTTGTCTTCCGCCCCCCCCACCAGACCAACCTCCGCGAGGAGGCACCGGGACCAGCGTTTGCGCTGGGGGAGCGTGCTTATTTTCGGCGCCGGTCACCCGACTGCCGCCCCCGGATATCGGGAGGGCGCGAAACCTACGCGATTGCACGGCTTTGTCAAGGGTCGGCCCCGCGCCTTCGCCGCGTTGTGGCCCCGCGCCCGCCGAGGGGCTACAAGCGGCCGGGTGAGCGACGCCCCCCGCGACGAGGCCTCCACCCGCGCCTACTACGACGAGTTCTCGCACGGCTACGAGCGCCACCGCGGGACGAACGACCCCGGCGGGTACCACGCGCTCGTCGACGACCTCGAGGTCGACTTCGCGAGCCGCCACGCCCGCGGGCGCGACGTGCTCGAGGTGGGGTGCGGCACGGGCCTCATCCTCGAGCGCCTGGCGTCGATCGCGCGCTCGGCGCACGGCGTGGACCTCTCGCCGGGCATGCTCGAGAAGGCGCGCGCGCGCGGCCTCGACGTCCGCGAGGGGAGCGCCACCTCGCTCCCCTTCGCCGACGCGTCGTTCGACCTGGCCTGCTCGTTCAAGGTCCTGGCCCACGTGCCGGAGATCGACGCCGCCCTCGGCGAGATGGCGCGCGTCGTGCGGCCCGGCGGCGCGGTGCTCGCCGAGTTCTACAACCCGCAGAGCCTGCGCGCGCTCGCCAAGCGACTGGGCCCCGCCGGCGCGATCAGCGCGCAGACGACCGAGGCCGCCGTCTACACGCGCTTCGACGCGCCCGAGCGCGTGCGCGCCATGGCGCCTCGGGGCACGCGCTTCGTCGGAGCGCGCGGCGTGCGCGTCGTGACCCCCGCCGCGATGGCCATGCGCGTGCCGGTGCTGCGCGACCTGCTGCGGCGGGCCGAGTGGGCGCTCGCGGACTCGCCGCTGGCGCGGTTCGGAGGGTTCTACATCGCCGAGTACCGCAAGGACGGCTGAGGCCGCTCCGCAGCGACGCGCGTCAGAACGCGCCGACGAACCCGACCCCGAGCCCCATGGGCACGACGGACACCGCCGCGTCCGGGCGGCGCGGCAGGGGGCGTCGCCGCACCTCGTGCGCCTCGGGGACGAACGCGATCTGGGCCTGGACCACGCCGCCGATCGCGACCGCGGCGAAGGCTGCGGTGGACCAGAGGTTGACCGTGCGCGCGGCGTCGATCTGCTGGTCGAGCGCCGCCAGGTCGACGCCCGTCTGCTCGTGCTGCGACACGCGCACCTGCCAGCTCACCGCCGAAGCGATGCTGACCGCGGCGAGGGCGGACTCGGTCGCGAGCAGCGTCCAGCCGAGCGCGACGTCGCCGTTCTGGAGCTGCCCCACGCCGAACGGGAGCGCAGCGACCCAGCGCGAG
>CAITLX010000778.1 GCA_903893335.1 uncultured delta proteobacterium
CCTCGATCGGTGCACACCGACGCGCCCGACGAGCACTCGATCGTCGCCGCCGCGCACGGGGTGGCGGCGATGAGGCACGCGGCGCCCTGCACACACGCGTTGCACGCGCCGGCGCCGCACACCTTGTCGGTGCCGCACGAGGTGCCGTCGGCGAGGTTGGTCGTCGAGGCCTGGCAGACGGCCGAGCCAGTGTTGCACGCGATCGCCGCGACCTTGCAAGGCGCCGCCGGGGCCACGCACGCGACGCCCGCGTCGCACACCTGGCAGGCGCCCGTCAGGCACACGTGCCCAGCGCCGCACGCCGTGCCCGCGGCCAGATCGCTCCCCGTCTCGACGCAAAGCTGCTGGCCCGATGCGCACGACGTCTTGGCGTCGCGGCACACGTTGGCGCTCGTGCACGCCTGGTTGGCCACGCACGCGGAGCAAGAGCCGTTGAGGCAGACCTGATCGGTGCCGCACGTCGTGCCGTTGGCGACGTCGGACGTCTGCGCCTGGCACACCGAGGTGCCCGTCGCGCACGAGGTCTTGCCTGTCTTGCACGGCGAAGCGGCGGGCGTGCAGTCCACCCCCTCGGCGCACGTGTTGCACATGCCCGCGGCGCACACCTTGCCCGTGCCGCACGCGGTGCCGTCCGACAGATCGGTCGCCGACGCGTGGCACACCGGAGAGCCGGTGTTGCACGCGATCGCGCCGGCCTTGCAGGGCGCGGCCGGATCGACGCACGCGGCGCCGGCGTCGCACACCTGGCAGGTGCCCGCGAGGCACACGTGCCCCGCGCCGCACGCGGTGCCCGCCGGATTGTCGGTGCCCGTCTCGGCGCAGAGCTCCTGGCCCGACGCGCACGAGGTCTTCGTCTCCTTGCACGCGTTGGTGCCGGTGCACGCCTTGCCCGCGGTGCACGCCGCGCACAGCCCGTCGAAGCAGACCTTGTCGGTGCCGCACGACGTGCCGTTGGCGATGTCGCCCGGCTGCGCCTCGCACACCGCCGAGCCCGTCTTGCACGAGATCGCCGCGACCTTGCACTCGGAGCCGGCGACGGTGCAGGTGTCGCCGTCGTTGCACGCCTTGCACGTGCCGCCGACGCAGAAGAGCTTGGCGCCGCACGCGGTGCCGTCGTCGAGGTTGGCGGCGCCTGGCACGCAGAGCGGCGCGCCCGTCGCGCACGACAGCACGCCCGCCTTGCACTCCCCCTGCCCGAGCGCGCAGGCCCCGCCGGCTGCACACGTGATGCACGCGCCCGACTTGCAGACCTTGTCGGCTCCGCAGGTGGTGCCATCGGGGGCGTTCTTGCCGCCCGAGAAGCACGGGTCCTGCGACACGACGACGAAGAACGAAAAGTGCGCGACCTGCGCGCGCAGCGCCGTTCCCTGGGGAGCAGCGCCCGCGACCTCGGTCCACGCGCCATCGGGGGCGGCGGTGTAGAGCTTCATCGCCGCGCCCTGCGTGGCGAAGGGGATGCTGATGGTGACCGGCTTCTGGAACGTCTGGCCGTGCGGCTCGAGCGCGAAGACGAACCCGAGCGAGGCGACGTCGGTGGGCAGCGGCGGAGCCTTCGCGCCGTCGATGGCGCCACCCGCGAGGGTCGTCTCCTGGTCGACCGCGCCGGGCGGGACGTCGACCACGAGGCCGTGGTCGCCCGCAAGCTGACCGCCGTCGGAGTTGATGGTGACCGTCGGGAGGCCGTCGTAGGTGTTGTTGACCTGACTGACGTCGTTCTTCTTCGAACAGGCGGCGAGGACCGCGAGGCCCAGGATGAACACGAATCGCAGGCGTCGCTCGTTGACCATGGGTCGATTTACCAGTTGCATTGCCGTACTCCCCGCCCCGTCCAGCCACCGTCTCGAACCGCGCAGCCCGAGAAGTCGCCGCTCGCTACCGCTCGACCCCAGAGACTCAGAACGCCGTGCGCCGCACCGCCGCTCCGAACACCGGCAGCAGCGACGACGTGCTCGTCCCCGACGCCTGCACCGCGTGGTAGTCCGCGCCGACGAGCAACCCCGGCACGAAGCCGAAGACACCGAGCACGTCGGCGTCGAGGAAGAGCCGCCCGGTGGCGTCGGTCTGCCGCGCCGCGTCGCTCGCGTCGGCCACCGTGGCCGACCCGGCGCCGAGCGCGATGGTCAGCTGGCTGCGGTGAATGCTGTACGTCACCGCGTCGACCTGCGCGCGCAGCGACAGCCAGCCGGGCACGACGCCCCATTGCATACGAGCGCGCCCGCTCGTGACGAGGCTCCCCTGGTCGATCTGCGAGAGGGTGACCTTGCCCGCCTTGGGCACCGAGAGCGGGTCGTACGACTCGTACTGGTAGCCGCCGCCTCCCCAGAGCCCCGCGGCGAACGTCTCGCCCGGCTCGTAGCGCAGCCCGAGCAGCCCCTGGCCGCGCACGACGAACGAGGTCTCGGACTGGAAGCTGGTACCGCTGAAGACGTCGGAGTCGTAGACGCTCGCCTCGCCGCCGACGCGCACCTCGGGGCGCCAGACGCCCTCGCCGCGCACCCACCAAGCGTCGCCCCCGCCGCCGAACTGCGTCGTCTCGGAGCGAATGCCCCCCGACGAGGTGTCCCACTCGTGGGCCGAGCCGCGGCCGACGAGACCCCACGACTTGGCCGAATAGCCGAGCAGCGCCGAGCCGCCGACCTTGAGCTCGCCCGACGAGAGGCGCGGCACGGTGAGCGTGGCATCGACGAGCCACGGCTCGCTCCAGGGCCCGAGGCCGAGCACCAGGCCGCGCAGGATGCGCTCGACCTCCTCGCGATCGTGGGCCGCGAGCACGCGCGCCGCGAGATCGAGCCCGTCGCGGACCGCGCCCGGAAGCTCGTCGAGCTCGGCGCCGGCGTCGCGCGCGAGGCGACGAGCGGCGTCGACGAGAGCCGGCAGCCCGGCGCTCTCGGCGAGCTTCTCGAGGCTGACCGGCAGCGCGAGCGGGTGCCCCACCGCGAGCGTGAGGGCGGCATTGGCCGCTGCGACGAGCGCGGCGACCTGCGCCTGCACGTCGGACGGCACCGCGCTCGCGGGTGCCTTCTCGAGCACCGCGAGCGAATCGGTCAGCGACGTCAGCGCGGCCTGCTGCTCGGCCGACGGCGCGGCGCCCTCGGCCAGCTTGCCCCCCTTCACGAGCGCGGCGATCGCGGCCTCGCCCGGCTCGCCCTTGCTCGCACGCGCCCTCTGCGCGGCACCGACGAGCTCACCCGCGAGCGCGAGCGGGTCGGTCGCGCCAGCCTCACCCGGCTTGCCGCACCCCGTGGCGGCTGCGGTCAGCGCGGCCGCGAGCGCATCGGCCGAGGCGTCGCGCAGCAGCGCGTCGACCACCGCCAGCGCACCCTGCAATGGCAATCGCGCGTCCGCCGAGGACGCTCCGGCGCGACGAACGGCAATGGCGAGCGGAGCGCGCGCGGCGTCGGCCACGAGCCGACGCTCGACGAGCGCGAGATCGCCCCCAGCCGGGAGCGGCGCGCAGGTCGCGGGCAGCCAGGTCGCCACGTCGGCCGGCGCGCAGACCGCCTTGGCGAGCTCGCCGGCGGCCCAGCCAGCGATTGCGCTCTTGTCGATGGGCGAGGCAGGAGCGACGCGCGAGGTGGCGAGCTTGACGAACCCGGAGGTGGCCTCGCCAGGCAGCGGCGTCGCGTCCACGCAGGGAGCGTCGGCTCGCGCCACGCGCACCACGGCCATCAAGGCGAGCACACCCGCCGCGCCGGAGACCACCCTTCGCCTCGAACCGTTCGACCGCTTCGTCACTGCGAGCCTCCTCGAAACCAACGACTGGCAAAGCCCACGCCTGCGTCCTGGACGCCGTCGCCCAGCTGGCCCCCGATGGATTGCCTCTCGCGCGACTGGCGATAGGCTTGCGCGGTAACCCGCAGGATCGCGCGAGACCGGCGCGAATGGGTGACAATTCAGCACGCCCGCAGGCTCGCGCGACCGGCGCAGACTGTGCGCGACCAAACGCAAGGCTTGCGCGTGCCTTCGTCAGTTCAGAATGCGACTCCGAACGTCGCGCTCGCGCCTCGCTCGCCGAGCGGCACGCCCTCGAGCCCGAGGTCGAACCCACCGCCCGAGACCACGAGGCCGGCGCCCAGCTGCACATGGTAGGCGTCGGTGCCGGTCTTCGTCTCGCCGTCGATGCGCCACCAGATGGGGCCGCCGAACGCGCGGGCGACGGCGTAGGGCGAAACGTGGCGCGCCAGCGTCCAGCCGACGGCGCCCGTCAGGCGCAGATCGGTGGCCTCGTAGGCCTGCGTGTCGCCCGCCGGCCCGTGGGTCGAGGTCGCGAGCACCGCAAGCTGCGCTCCGCCGAGCACGAAGGGGCGCGCGCCGGAGGCGTCGACGAAGCGGTGCACCAGGCCCGCCGACACCGCGAGCCCAGGCTGCAGGTCGAAGCGCGCCCCGCCGACCTCGAGGTCGCCCGCTGCGATCGTGCCCAACCCCAGCTGCAGCGTCGTCCTCGGCGACAGGCGCCGGTCGAGCGACGCGACCAGGACCGACCGCCGCTGCTCGACGTGCACGTCGCCGAAGCGAAGCGAGGTGCTGGTGAAGGCACCCGCCACGCCCGCGCGCCACTTGGGCGCGACCTCCCACGCGTGCTCGTCGAGGCTGCACGAGCTGACCCCGCCCGCGCTCGAGGCGCCGCAGGCCTGCGCCGTGCGCGGCGCGAGCACGTGGGCGCAGGCGAGCGCCGCGAGGACAGGCAGCGCCGGGCGGCAGCGGGGGGCGAGGGGCATCGCCGACACTACCCCGTCGCGGGCGTCCGGGCCCGCACCGCGGGCGAACGACCGCACGGGCTCGGGCCGCGACGCGCGCGCCGTGCCCCTTGACGGCCCCGGCGAGTTCCGCGTACGAACGTTCGTACAACCCACGAGAGGCGACATGTCGAAGGACGGCGCGGGCACCACGGACGCAAAGGGCTGGTTTCTCGTCGCCCCGGGAGCGCCGCTCGAGCTTCGCGCGCTCGCGCTCGAGGCGCCCGGTCCCGACGACGCGATCGTCGAGGTGTTCGGCAACGGCGTCTGCCACACCGACCTCGGCTTCGCCGACGGCGGCGTGCGCACCGTGCACCCCTTGCCCCTGGTGCTCGGCCACGAGGTCGTCGGGCGCGTCGTCGCCGCCGGCGACCGCTTCGCGTCGCTCGTCGGGCGCACGGTCGTCGTGCCCGCGGTGCTCCCCTGCGGCGAGTGTGCGCTCTGCAAACTAGGGCGCGGCAATGCGTGCCCCCGCCAGAAGATGCCGGGCAACGACGTGCACGGCGGCTTCGCCACCCACCTGCGCGTCCCGGCGCTGCCGCTCGTGGCGCTCGACGCCGCCGGCGCGGTCGACGTGCGCCTCTTCGCGGTCGTCGCCGACGCGGTGTCGACCGCGTTGCAGGCGCTGCGCCGCGCCGATGCGCGCCCCGGCCAGCTCGCCGTGGTCGTCGGCGCAGGCGGCGTCGGAGGCTTCGTCGTGCAGCTCGCGGCGGCGATGGGGCTCGCGGCGGTCGCGCTCGACGTCTCGGACGCGCGGCTCGAGCTCATCGCGCAGCACGGCGCCCGCCACACGGTGCAGACCGGTGGGCGCGAGCTGCGCGACGTGCGCGACGACGTGCAGCGCTTCGCGCGCTCGGTGTCCGCCGACACCTGGGACTGGAAGATCTTCGAGTGCGCC
>CAITLX010000779.1 GCA_903893335.1 uncultured delta proteobacterium
CTCGGCGGCGGCGAGCGCGTCGAGCCGCGAAGCGGCGTCGTCGATCGCGCCGTGGCGCAGGCGCTCGTGCGCCGCGGCGGTCGCGACGGCGCGCGCTCCGTCGCGGTCGGGCATCGTCGCGGCCAGCGTGTCGAGCGCGCTCGTGTCGCCGAGGGGCGAGAGCCCCGCGAACGCGGCGAGCAGCGGGCCGAGCCAGTCTCCCGAGGTGGTAGCGCCGATGGCGGCCACCGCCTCGCCGGCACCGGCGCGATCGCCGCGCGCGAGCCGCGACCGGGCGACCTCGACCGCGAGCCCCGCGCGCTCGGCGTCGTCGGCCGTGCTCGCGCGTAGCTCGAGGGTGGCGTCCTCGTACCAGGCGGCGTCGCCGGCGCGCGTCGCGAGCAGCCGCGCGAAGCGGGCGGCGGTCGCGGGCGGGAGCCCCGCGCCCATCGCGACGGCGAGGGAGCGCTCGGCCGCCGCGCGGTCGCGCCCCTCGGTGCCGGCGACGAACGCGGCGAGCGCGTGCCCTCGCTGGGCGGATGCCAGGCTCGCGAAGGGCCCTTCGGCGAGCCTCGCGGCGAGCGCGGCAGCGTCGCCGGCGTCGGCGAGCAGATCGGTGAGCAGCGTGCGCGCGGGGATGCTCGCGGGGTCGTCCGCGAGGGCCGACTCGAGCGCTACGCGGCGCGCGCCCGGGTCGTCCGCGGCGGCCGCGACGCGCAGCCACAGCGCCGCTGCCGCCGTGCCGGAGGGGTGCGACGCGAGCAGCGCGCGCGCGCGCGCGGCTGCGTCGTGGGGATCGCCGTTGCGCTCGCTCGCGAGCATGCGCGCCCAGCCGAGCGAGGCGTCGTCGGGAGCGAGCGCGAGGGCGCGGTCGAGCGCGGCTGCCTGCGCGCCGGTGTCGCCGAGGCGGCGCCGCGCGTCGGCGGCTCGGTACCAAGCGTCCACGGCCACGTCGCTCCGGCGGGCGTGCAGCGGAACGCCGCGCCGATCGGCCGCGGGCGCGTCGCTCAGCGCCTGGGTCGCGAGCTCGGCCTGCGCCTCGAGGGCACCCGCGAGCACGTCGTCTCTTCCGACGCGCCGCGCGAGCGATTCCTGGCGCACGTGCGCGCGAAAGCGGGCGACCCCGTCGGTGGCGGCGGCCGCAGCCAGCGCCGCGAACGCGTGGTCGGTGTCTCCGCGGCGCGCCTCGAGGTCGGCGAGGCCCAGCAAGAGCAACCCGCGCCACTCGGCGTCTCGGGTCAGCGACGCCCGGGCGGCGAGCGCGCGCACGCGCGTGTCGAGATCGGCGCTGCGGGCCGCGAGCACCTCGAGCTCGAGCCAGGCCGCCGCCTCGCGGGCGTCGCGGCGGACGATCGCCTCGAGCGCGGCCCGGGCGACTCCTTCGTCGGCGCCTGCGTCGAGCGCGTACGCCGCGCGCGCGAGGTCGGCGCGCGTGCGCTCGTCGTCCGTCTCGGCGCTGCGGGCGAGCGCCTCGAGCACGCGCGCGACGTTGCGCGTCGCGCCGCGCTCGTCGAGCAGCTCGAGCAACCCCTCGAGCGGCTCGCGGAAGGTCGGGTCGGCGTTGAACGCCGCGAGAAAATCGCGTGCGGCGCCGACCTCGTCGCCCAGCGCGCGCTCCGCGACCGCCAGCTCGTGCAGCACGGCGGCGTCGGGCGCGCGACCGGTAGCGTCGATCTCCGCGCGCAGGTCCGCGGCGCGTGAGGTTGCCCAGCTCGGGGCGGGCGGCTGGATCGGCGAGTCGGTGGGCATTCGTGGGCCCGCGCGTGGGCGGTGGGCGGGGGCGTCGCGACGCCGACGAGCATACGTGGCCGACGCGCGGGTGCCTAGCGCGGCGAGGGTACCTCAGCCGAGGATGCGCCCGAGCTTGTCGCGCACCTTCGACTCGACCATCCCCTTCATCGGCCGCAGCATGAACGGCAGGTCGATCTGCACGCGGACCTCGGCGGTCGTCACCTGGACCGATCCGGTGGTCCCCTTCGCGGTGCCGGAGGGCGCGTCGAAGCGGATGTGATCCCCCTCCCATTTCCAGTCGATTCCCATCCGCTCCTTCATGTCGCGGGCAAGGTCTTCGGCCTTCGCGCGGGCGGCTTCGTGGGTCAGGGTGTGCGGGTGGCGGATGTCGATCGTGGCCATCGACGCGCTTTTCGCCTTGATGACCCCCTCGCGTCAACCTGAGTCGCACGTCAATCGACGCGTCGCAGCACCCAGAAGCCGCGCGGGGTGTCCACCGGCGGGCTCACGCCCCCCTTGGGCAGCGTGAACAACGCGCGCTCCACCGTCGGCTCGAGCACGCCTCGCGGCATCCTCCCGGCGTCGCTCGTGGAGCCGGCGTCGCCTCGCTGCACCGCAGCGCGAAAGTCGTGCTCGCCGAGCTCGGCCAGCGAGCGCGCGAGCGCGAAGGCCTCCCCCTTCGAGCGAGCGTGCGGGCCCGCCCCCTCCGCGCCTCGGTAGGCCACGAGCACGACGCCGAACCGCACCTGCTTCGGCGCATCGGGCGGGAGCTCGCTCGCCGAGGCCGACAGGCGGGGAACGTCGCCGAGCAGCCACTCGTCGAGCGGGTCGGCGTCGCGTGCCCCCGCGTCCGCGACGGGCGCGCCAGCAGGGGAGGCGGACGCGGTCGTCGAGGGGGCCGACGCCGCCGGAGCGAGCGCGGTTCTCGTCGTGCCGAGCCACGAGGCCGCGGCGACCGCGGCGACGGCTGCGGCGCCCACCGCGACGGACCTCCGGTTCGCCATGGTCAGCCCCGGCGAGTAGCACGATCGTCGCCGTCGGGTCGAGGTAGGACGCCGAATTCGGGACAACTCCGCGTCCCGCCTGGTACAAATGCGGTAACGGGCAGGTCGAATGTTCAAAGTGGAGTGTGAGGGTTGCCGTGCGCCCTACCAGGTCGACGAGCGGCGCGTGCCGGCGTCCGGCCTCAAGATGCGGTGCCCCAAGTGCGGCACGACCTTCGTCGTGCGCAAGCCTGACAGCGCCGACGCCGGCGCAGGGCCCGGTACCCAAGGCGGCGTCTTGCCTCCGCGGGCACCCGCCGCACCGCCGGTGCGCGCCGGGACGATCGCGCTCGGGGGCTCGATGGGCCTGCCCGAGTCGCCGGCGCCCGCGCCCCAGCCGCCCACGGTCGCGCCCCCGAGGGCGGCTCCGCCCCGTCCGCCGCCGGTTCCCGCCGCGCGGCCGAAGATGACGATGACCGGCCTCGGCTCCGACGACGCGGACCTCGATCCGTTCGACGGCGTCCCCGCGCCGGCCATCATCGCGCCGCCGCCGGGAGCCGTCCCGCCGCGCCCGCCGCCTCGTCGCTCGACCGCGTCGTTCGGCTCCGGGCCCGACGACGTCGAGCTTCCGACCGTCACGGCGACCGCTCGCATGGTGCCCCCGCCCGCGGCGGACCTCGGCACGATCGAGACGCTCACGTTCGGGACCAAGGCTCCCCCCGTGCAAGTCGAGGGGGCTGGCGCGAGCGACGCCGATCTGCCGCTGCCCGTGGCCTCGGTCGACCTCCCGATGCCGGCGGGCGTGCGCCTGGCCGCCGCGCCGTCGCGCGACGACGCGAGCGAGACGATCGGCTTCGGCGAGCTCGACCTGCCCATTCCCGCCGCCATCGGCTTGCCGCTGCCGGTGGGGGGGGGGGCTGGTCTGCCCGTGCCCGTGCACGGAGCGATCGGCTTGCCGGTTCCGTCGGGTGGCCCGGCGCTCCCCCTGCCGTCCGGTGGGCCTGGGCTGCCGGTGCCGACGCAAGCCTCCGCCGGTCTTCCGGTGCCCAGCGGCGGTCCCGGTCTGCCGGTGCCGAGTGGCGGCGCGGGGCTACCACTCGGCGCGCAGGCGGGGTACCCCGCCGCGCCTGGCAGCTCGCTGCCCATGTCGCCCCTCGGGGGCTTCCCGGCCGCGCTCGGCGACGGCCTGCCCATCCCGGCCATGGGCTCGCTCCCGGCGCTCCCGACGGGCGGTCTTCCGTCGCTCCCGCACGCCGGGTACCCCGCGTCCACCGGAGGGCTCCCGGCCGGTCTCGGCGGCGCGCTCCCCGCCCGGCCGCAGTCGTCGCTCGGCTTCGGCGAGATCGACCTCCCGCTCATCAACTCCGACTCCCCCGACGCGCAGGGTCAGCTCCCGGCGATGTCGTTCTCGAACCTGCCCGCCGGCAGCGATCTCTCGTCGAGCGCGTTCGGCACGCTCGGAGGCGGCGATCGCGCGTCCGAGCTCCCCGCGGCGCTGCAGTTCCCCGACGGTGGCGGCGTCACGCGCGAGACGGGCGCCACGTTCGGCCAGGTCAACCTCAGCGGCCCCGGCGTCGACTTCAACCCGTTCGGCGAGCAGGCGGCGCCGTCGTACGCGATGCCGGAGCCCGCGGCGCTCCCTCCGCCGCCGATGGACGTCGTGGCCAAGCCCGGTACGCCGCGCGCGGCGATCGACGACGAGCCTCGACCGACCTCGAAGAAGCTGCGCATCGTGCTGCCGGCGCTCATCGTCGCCATCCTCGGCGGCGCGTCGCTCGAGCTCGCGCCTCGCTGGGGCATGTTCGGCTGGAAGAAGATCACCGACGCGGTGCACGCCACGGAGAACGAGGCGCTCCTGCGCAACACCGTGGCGGCGGCCCGAAAGCAGCTCGCGACCGACGCCTTCCTGCAAGGGCGCAGCGCCATCACCGCGGTCGACGCCGCGCGCCGCAACGCGCCGCGCATCAGCGGCCTCACGGCGTACGCTGCCTACGCGGGGTTCATCAACGAGCTGCGCTTCGGACGCGTGCCCGAGGTCGAGTCGCACGCCAAGGCGGCGCTCGCGGCGGTGCCCGCCGACGAGGTCGTCCCCTTCGCCGAGCTCGCCCGCGCGGCCGACTCCGCGATCGGCTCTCAGCTCCCGCTCGCGCGTCAGACGGCAGCGGCCCTCACGCGCCGCTCGGCGAACGATCTCGACGCGTGGGTGCTGGCCGGCGAGGTCGAGCTGCTCGCCCACGACGCGACCAAGGCGGTCGACGCGTGGAAGCACGCCGTCAGCCTCGAGGCCTCGCCGCGCGCCATGTTCGGGCTCGCGCGCGCGCTCGTCGCCAACAACGACGACGCCGCCGCGGTCGAGCACGCCAAGCGCGTGCTCGCGCTCTCGCCCAACCACGTCGGCTCGCGCACGCTCGTCGCGCGGTCGGTGTGGGCGCTCTCGCGCGACGAGAACACCGCCGTCTCGCTCTTGCAGCAGGTCACGGGCGACGGCCCGGTGCACGACGCGGCCAGCCCCATCGAGGTCGTCGACGCGCTCACGCAGCTCGCGCGCGTGCACATCGCGCGCTCGCGCATGACGCAGGCCGAGCAGGCGCTCGAGAAGGCGCTGAAGATCGACCCCAAGGCAGGCGCGGCGCTCGCCGGCATGGGCGAGGTGCTCTACCGCGAGGGGCGCTTCACCGACGCGCTCGCGCGCTTCGAGTCGGGCATCCAGGCCGACCCCGAGGGGACGGCCGCCAAGGTCGGCGCCGCCAAGACGAAGATCGCCCTCGAGCGCCTCGCAGAGGCCAAGGACACCCTCCGCCGCCTGAGCGACTCCCGCCCCAACGACGTCGAGGTCTGGTACTGGCTCGGCCGCGCCGAGGAGGCCATCGGCGACAAGCGCGCCGCCGAGCTCGCCTACGAAGAGGCCATCAAGGTCGGCCAGGGCAGGGCCGAGAGCGTCGATCCCTACGTCGCGCTCGCGCAGTTGCTCGCCTCGCAGGACCGTCCGGCCGAGGCGCAGGCCAAGCTCGTCGAGGCCAAGAAGAAGCTCCCCGACTCGGCCGCGATCCACCGCGCGATCGGCATCGTCGAGCTGGCCTCGGGCCGCTACGACTCGGCGAAGACCGAGCTCGACAACTCGCTGCGCATCGACCCCGACGACCTCGCCTCGCACTTCCAGCTCGGCATCGTCTACCGGCGCATGGCGCGCTTCGAGGACGCGGCGGCCGAGTTCGACAAGGTCGCGTCGCTCGACAAGGACTTCCCGGGCCTCGCGCTCGAGCGCGGCGTGCTCTACGAGGCGTCGGGGCGCATCGCTGAGGGGCTCGAGTTCTACGGGCAGGCCCTCGCGAAGGCCCCCAACGACCCCGACTTGATGCTGCGCGTCGGCGCCGCGCTCGTGTCGGCCGGGCAGGCCGCGCAGGGCGAGGAGAAGCTGCGCGTCGTCATCCAGAAGCGCCCCAACTCGGCCGAGGTCAACCACTACCTCGGTCGCGCGCTGATGCTCCGCGGCAACCTCGCCGAGGCGCTGCGCTACCTCAAGCGCTCGGTCGACGTCGACCCCAACCGGGCCGAGTACCACCTCTTCTACGGCTGGGCGGCCAACGACGCGGGGCAGCCGGCCATCGCCACCGAGCAGCTGCAGAGGTCGCTCGAGCTCGATCGCGGGCTCGCCGACGCGTACTGGCAGCGCGGCGTGCTGCTGCGCAAGGAGGGCGCGATCGTCGACGCCATCCGCAACCTGCAGAAGGCGCTCGACCTGCGTCCGAGCCGGTACGAGGCCTACGCGGCGCTCGCGCAGTGCTACGAGGCGCAGATCAAGTGGGCCGACGCCGAGGCGGCCTGGCGCAAGGCGATCGCCGGCGACGACAAGCGCGCCGATTGGCACTACCACCTCGGCAAGATCCTCGGGCCCAAGGGGCTCGCCGAGCTGACCACCGGCCTCACGCTGGCCGAGGCGTCCGACCCGAAGCCGATGTGGATCTACCAGGCGTACTTCGAGACGGCCGAGGTCGAGCGCGCGGTGGGCCGGCGCAAGGACGCCATCGGTCACTACCGACGCTTCCTGTCGGGCGCGAAGGCCGACTCGCCGTACCGCAAGGACGCCGAGACCGGCCTCAAGGCGCTCGGCGCTCCGCTCGACGAGCTCTGATCGATCACCCGCGAGAGCGGACGCGGTCGCGCCCCGGGCTCGTCCGTCGGCGCCCGCGCGCGCCGCTCCGCGCCGAGCGCGAGGAGCGGGGCGCGGCTCGCGCGCTCAGCCGTCGATGGTGATGGAGAGGCGCGAGCGGATGGCGAAGTAGCGCTCGTCGACCGCGAAGAGCGTGAGCTCCTTCACGCGGTCCTTGCAGCCGACCGAGCTCGCGTCGTCGCCCGAGGCCTTGATCGCCTCGCTGGCCACGCCGAGATCGTGCGCGCAGACGAAGCCGGCGCGGTCGGCCGTGAGGTCGACGCCCGCGACCCAGCGCTTCAGGTCGAGCGAACCGCCCCCCTGAAGCAGCTTGGAGACCGCGCTCGCGAGGTGCTCGCGCTGCTGTCCGACGAGGCCGCGGGTGAGCGCCTCGCCGTTGTCGCGGACCTGGCCCTCGATGTCGCCGGGCACGGGGAAGTTCGGCGCGATGAGGCGGATGGCCGCGAACAGCCACGCCTTGAGCCCGGTGCCGGTCGGCACGAGGTGCCGGACGTAGAGGCCCGGGCGGTAGTAGGCGAGGTGACGCGCGGCCACGAACGCCGCGACCTGCGGCGGCACGTCGACCCCGAGCGCCGCCTGCCCCAGCATGATCGCCGGGACCTGCGCGTGCAGGAACGAGAGCCCGCCCGGGTCGTTCGCGTTCTCGAACGTGGGGGGCGTGGGCAAGCCGACGACGCTCGCCGCGTAGTAGAGCGTCTGCGGCAGCGTGTACGGGCTCGACGCGAGGTCGATCGCGTAGGAGGGATCGAAGCCGAGCGACTCGAACGACTGCGAGCGCGCCGCGATGATGGCCGGCTCGATCGCCGCGAACAGCGACGTGAGCAGGGGGTCGGCGTCCTCGTGGATGAGCCGGGCCGTCCAGTCCTCGTCGGAGAGCTGGTTCTGCGCGGGCGCCGCCGTCTCGGTGCGCATGCGCTCGAAGAAGCGCTGCTCGTCGGGCTCGGCGAGCTCGAGCGAGACGAGCGCCTGGCAGAGGCACCAGGCGGCGTCGGCGCGCTTGGCGTCGGTGTAGAGCTTGCGCAGCAGCTTGTACGACTCGGCGCGGAAGGGCGTGCGGCGCAGCACGGCGCGCTGCGCGGTGACGGCCTTGTCGAGGTACTGCGCCGGGTCGGACGCATAGAGCTCGCCGAGAAGCTCGTTGCGCTCGCGGTCGTCGGGGTCGAGCGTCTGCGCCGCCTCGAAGGCGTCGATCGCCTCGCTCATCCAGCCGAGGCCCTTCTGGTAGAGCTCGCCGAGCGCGGTGAAGGTGGCGAGCATCTTGTCGCGGTCGCCCGCGGCGCTGGCGCGATCGAGGCGCGTCTTGAGCAGGCGCTCGACGCCGAGGTGGTCGCCGCGCTCGCGGCGCAGGGCCGTGGCCTCGTCGAGCGCGCGGTCCATCGAGGGGTCGAGCTCGAGCACGCGATCGTAGTGGGCGAGCGCTGCGTCGAGGTCCTTGATCTCGGTCGCGCAGAGGATGGCGGCCGTGTGCACGTACTTCGCCTTCTGCGCCGGCTCCTCGACGAAATCGGCGAGGCGCAGCACGACGTCGACGAGCTTCGACCAGTCCTTCTCCTCGCTGTAGAGCTGCATCAGCTTCGACAGCAGGCGGCGGTCGTCGGGGTGCTCCTCGAGGGCGGCCACGTACGTCTTGGCGGCGCGCGTGCGATCGCCGATGCGCGAGGCGAGCACGTCGCCGATGTCGAGCAGCACGGCGTAGCGCTCCTCGCCGGCGGCGACGTCGAGGCGGCGGGTCTTGACGCGGACGACGGACTCCCAGTCCTCCTTCGCCTCGTAGACCTTGGCGAGGGCGGTCAGGGGAGCCTCGGAGGTCGAGTCCATCTCGGCGGCCTCGAGCAGCGGCTTGAGCGCCCCGTCGAGATCGCCGGCGCGCCGGGCCGACTCGCCGAGGCGGTAGAGCGCCTCGGCGTTCTCGGCGCCGATGAGGCGATCGTGGAAGCGCTCGAGCAGGCTCTGGTGCAGCTCGAACGAGCGCTTGGGGTCGCCGTGCTCGAAGGTCACGCGCGCGACGCGCGAGAGCGCCTCGACGTCGTCGGGCGCGAGGCGAAGCAGGGTGTCGACCGGCGCGAGGGCCTTCTCGGTCGAGCCCGTCTTCGAGAGCGAGTCGACCCAGCGCACCAGCACGCGCGTGGCGTCGGCCTTGGGCATGGAGTCGACGCGGCTGGCGATCGTCTCGTAGTGCCCGGCTGCCTCGCGGAACCGCTCGCTCTCGAACGCGAGGTCGCCGAGCACGACGAGGGCGTCGAGGCTCGTGGGGTCGAGGTCCACGGCGTCGCGCGCGGCGTTGCGCGCGCGGTCGCCGTCCTTGAGGCGCTCCTTGCAGAGCTTGGCCATCTCGGCGAGCAGGGCGGCCTTGGCGAGGTTGCCCTCGGTCATCCCGATCTCGCGGGCGATGAGGTCGACGGCGGCGACGACGTCGCCGCGCGCCGCGTAGGCCGAGCGCAGCGCGATCGCGGCGGCCGGGTCGCGGGGGTTGGCGTCGAGCGCCTGCCGGTAGCGCTCGATCGCGCCGTCCTTGTCGCCGCGCGAGTCGAGCAGGCGCGCAGCGCGCATCCACTGCTCGGCCTTGGCCTCGGGCGTCGTGGCCTTGGCCGCGATCATCTCGATGGCCGAGAGCGCCGCGACGGCGTCGCCCGACACCTCGCGCAGCCGCGCGAGCGCCTCGAGCGCCCCCGCGTTGTGCGGGTCGGCCTCGATGACGATCTCGTAGGCGCGCGTCGCGCGCTCGGGCGAGCCGATCTGCTCGGCGAGCACGCGGCCGAGCGCGAGCGCGAGCTCGGCGCGGCGGGCGTCGTCCGGCGCGAGCTTGAGGTGCTTCTCGTAGACGGCCGCGACGTCCTCCCAGCGGTCGAGCGCGCGGTAG
Source organism: uncultured delta proteobacterium (assembly GCA_903893335.1). Classification (GTDB taxonomy): domain Bacteria; phylum Myxococcota_A; class Polyangia; order Polyangiales; family Polyangiaceae; genus CAITLX01. The sequence goes on from CAITLX010000779.1 coordinate 9,725, forward strand.
TGGCGCGCGAGCGCCGAGAGCGCCGCGTCGTGCGCGGCGTCGATGGCGAGGATGGCCTCGCAGGCCTCGGCGGCCTTCGCGTGGTCGAGGAACTCCTCGTCCCAGACGCCGGCGATGCGCTCGTGCAGGTTGATCTTCTGGCGAGGCGTCGCCGCGGCGACGACCTCGCGCTCGAGCACCGCGAGCAGCTCGTGGTACTTGCCCGCGCGGCTGTAGATGCGGTCGAGCCCCTTGAGCGCGGGCACGTTCTTGTCGTCGATGGAGAGGATCGACTCGTAGCGGAACACGGCCGTGGCCTGGTCGCCGAGCTGGTCCTCGTACACCGCCGCGATGCGCGCGAGCGCGACGCACTTCTCGTCGCCGCGCAGCGCCTCGGCCCGACGCTCGAGCAGCTTCACGAAGCCGGCGAAATCGCCCGTGCGCTCGAGGATGCGCCCGAGCGCCTCGGTGGCCTTCTCGTGGCCCGGGTCCTCGGCGAGCACCTGCTCGTACACCTCACGCGCGCGCGTGTGGTCGCTGAGCTTGTTCTCGAGCAGATCGGCGGCCTCGGCGCGCAGATCGCGCCCGCGCGCGGGCGTCTTCGCGGCGTCGGCGCGGCGCAGCAGCACGGCGCCGAGCTCGGGCCACTGCTGCGCCTTGCGGTAGATCGCGGCCATGCCGGCGAGCGCGGCGTCGTGGCCCGGGTCGGTGGCGACGATCGCCTGCCAGCACGGCAGCGAGAGGTCGGGGCGCGACAGCTTCTGGTCGTACCAGCGCGCGAGCCGCTCGAAGAGCACGTTCTTGAGCTCGACGGCCAGCGCGCTGTCGGTCGTCGCGTGCGCGCAGGTGGTGATCGCGTCGTTCCACAGCGTCGCGTCGCTGCCTGCGGCGCGCTCGAGGTCGTCGGCGTAGGCGGCCGTCGCGGGGTCCTCGCAGAACGCCTGCGCCCAGGCGACCACGGCCTGCGAGGCGTCCTTGAGGTCGTGGGCGTAGACGCGGCCGATCTCGGCCATGGCGCGCGCGCGGTCCTTCGGCGAGGTCGCGGCCTCGCTGCGCGAGAGGAGCATCTCGACGAGCTCGTCGAACTTGCCGAGATCGCGGCGCAGGTCCTCGAGCCGCGCGAGGGCGACGTCGCTCGACGGGTCGAGCGCGACCACCGCCGCGTACGCGTGCTCGGCGCGCTCCTTCTGCTTCGCAGTCTCGAAGATGCGCGCGGCGCGGGACCAGAGCGCCTTCTTCGCCTCGCGCTTCGCGTCGTCGTCGCCGGGCTCGAGCGCCTCGGCGGTCGCGGCCAGCGCCTCGGCCACCTTGGTCGCGTCGCCGCCCTCCTCGATCGCAGTCTCGAGGATCACGGCGAAATCGGCGTCCTCGGGCGACGCGGCCAGCGCGGCGATCCGGGTGTCGATCTCCTCGTCGGTGATGGCCGGCGCCGAGCGCTTCGCGGCTGCCTTGCCGAGCCCCTCGAGCGCCTCGAGCAGGGCGAGGGCGCTGACGGGGCGCTGCGCGGGGTCCTTGTGCAGCAGCGCGAGCACGAAGCGGTCGACGTCGGCCGACACCCAGCCCTTGGGGGCGACGGTGCTCGGGGCGGCGGGCTCCTGCGACAGGTGGGCGACGGCGGCGTCGAGGGGCGTCGCGGCGGCGAACACCGGCTTGCCGGTGAGCACCTCGTAGAGCACCGCTCCGAGGCCGTAGAGGTCGGTGCGCGCGTCGGCTGCCTGGCCGCGCACCTGCTCGGGGGCCATCGTCTTGGGCGCGCCGATGGAGGCGATGACGTCGGACTGGCCCGACTGCGACCGGGCGCGAAGCCGGAGGCGGTCGGTGCCCGCGTCGACGAGCAGCACCTTCTGCGCGCCGTCGGAGCCGCGCGCGACCAGGATGTTCTCGAGCTTGAGGTCGCCGTGCGCCAGGCGCTGCTCGTGCAGCGCTGCGAGCCCCTCGAGCAGGCCCTTGAGCAGCGGGCGCGCCTCGTTGAGGTGCATCGGGCCGGTGCGGGCGATGCGCGCCGCGAGCGGCTGCGCGTCGACCTGGTCGTACGCGACGTACGACGGGCCGCCGTCGGCGACCGTGCCGGCGACCACGCCGTGCGGGAGCGCGTCGTGGGTCACGCGCCCGACCAGGCGCGTGGCGGTCAGGAAGCGGTGCAGCGCGCGGCGGTCTCGCGCCGCCTCGCGGCGGAGCACCTTCAGCGTGACCGCGTGGCCAGCCGACTTCGCGGCGTAGACGATGCCGACGCTGCCCTCGCCGACCTTGCGCGTGATGGTGTACGGGCCGAGCGCGGCGCCGGCGGCGAGCTCTTCCTTGGCCGGAGCCCCGGCGGCGGAGAGGTCGCGGAGGCGAGCATCGGCGTCGGCGCGCGACGCCAGGATGGCCTCCGCGAGCGCCTCGAGCGCGTCCTGCTCGGCGCACAGGTCCGTCAGCGCCCGCGCGAACGAGGCCTTCGCGGCGGTTCCTCCCACGGAGTCCGGGTCGAAGCCGAGGACGTCCCGGCTGAGAGAGGTCAGCTCGTCGAGGCTGAAGAGTCGCTCGAGCTCGCCGCGCAGAATGTCCAGCATGATGTTCCTCGGCAGGCCGACGCGTACGGCGTCGGACAGGGGCGGCGATGCTAGCGAAACCACCCGACATCGCCTAGCTGGATTTCCCAGCTGCGCGGCGTCGGCGATGCTTGCCGCTGCGCGGGCGCGCAGGCTAGCGTCCGCGCGATGCCCGAGAAGCCCGCATGGCCCGCCTGGCGGCGCCTCGCCCTTCCCGCGGCGCTCGCCGCGGCGCTCTGGGTCCTGGCCTGGCCGATCGTCGGCGGGCGCGCCCCGCTCCACGGGTACGGCACGGCGTTTCTGCACACCTTCGCGGCGTCCGAGGGGGCGTTCCTCCTCGCGCTCGCCGTCGTGCAGCCCTGGCCGCTCGCGTGCCTCGCAGCCGCGCTCGCCTCGGTGCGGTCCGAGGCGCTCCCGGCCCTGGCCGCGCGTCTGGCCTCGCCTCGGGTGCACCGCGCGCTCGCGGCTGCCGTCGCGGCGCTCGCGGCGCTCGCGGCGCTCGCGGTCGCGCACCTCGTGCTGCGCGGACGCGCCCTCACCGAGGACGAGAAGACGCTCGTGTACCAGGCCAAGCTGGTGCTGTCCGGTCGCCTGGCCGTCGACGGAGTCCCCGCCGAGGCGCTCGCGTTCTGGGAGCCGTTCCTGGTCGGCGAGGGGACCGCGCGGTGGAGCGGCCAGTACTTCTGGGGGCAGCCGGCGCTCGCCGCGCTCGGTCTGCTCGTGCACGCTCCGAGCCTGGTCCCGGCGCTCGAGCTCGCCGTCACCGTGGCCTGCACGGGGGGGCTCGCGCACGCCTTCTCGAACGACGCGCGCGTCGGCCTCGTCGCGTCGCTGCTCGCGGCGACGTGCCCCGCGCTGGTGCTCACGGGTGCCACGCTGCACGCCGTGGGGCTCGCGGCGGC
>CAITLX010000780.1 GCA_903893335.1 uncultured delta proteobacterium
AACCCTGCCCTCCCGACCGCCGTCCTCTGCGACCGGCGTGCACACGCGGGGAGGGTACGCGCCGGGTTGCTCGCCGCGCTGTTCGCCGCCTTCGCCGCTGCGTGCGGAACCAAGTCGAACAACGTGCAGGTCGGTGCAGAGTGCGTCCAGGCAGCAAGCTGCACCGACGACGGCAATCCCTGCACGACGGAGGAGTGCGTCGACGGCGTCTGCAAGCACGCGGGTATGGCGGACAAGGCGCCGTGCCCGAGCGGGCTCTGCTGGGCGAACGCCTGCTGCCAGGGATGTTGGGACGGCAGCAAGTGCAACACGTTCGGCGCCGCCGACAGCGCGTGCGGCAAGGAAGGAATCGAGTGCCGGGCGTGCGACGACGCGAACTCGTGCACGCACGATGCGTGCACCGACCGCGTATGCACCTCCACCGCGCTACCCGACGGCGACCGCTGCGAGGGCTCGACGGCCGGGGTCTGCGTGCTGAACGCGTGCAACTGCGGCGATCCGAGTCAGCCGTGTTGTGCGGGTGCGACCTGCCAGGCTGGGGCGCTCTGCTCGGGGGGAACCTGCGAGGCGTGCGGCGCGACGGGGCAACCGTGCTGCCCGGGGACGAAGCGGTGCGACGGCAACGTCCCGCAGCAATGCGACGTGACCGGCGTGTGGCACCAGAGCACTGCCTGTCCGAACCAGGCGTGCGCGGTGGGCGCGTGCGTCGGGTCGTGCACCCCCGGGACGCATCGATGCGCCGGGAACGCCGTGCAGACCTGCGACGCAAGCGGGACGTGGAACACCGAACACACCTGCGCCGTGGCGTGCGGTGGCGCGGTCTGTCAGTTCGACAGCTGCGCCGCGGGCGGCGCCGGCATGACGGACTGCGGCGCGACCTCGACCGAGAGTTGCTGCACGAGCCTGCTGGTCACCGGCGGCAGCTTCAGCCGAAGCTACGACCGGGTGACCGTCGCCTTCCCCGGGCCGTTCACGGACCCTCAGCACAGGGCGATGGTAGGTGATTTCAGGCTCGACAAGTACGAGATCACCGTCGGGCGCTTTCGCAAGTTCGTCGACGCGGTCGTCGCGGGCTGGACGCCGGCTGCAGGCGCCGGCAAGCACTCGCACCTCAACGGGGGCAGCGGCCTCGTCAATGGTGGCACGCCGGGCGCCTACGAGGCTGGCTGGGACGTGACGTGGAACGCGAGCGTGCCGACCTCGAGGGCGACGTGGGACGGCGTGGACGGCCTGGCGTGCTACTTGCCATACCAAACCTGGACGAGCACGGCGGGGGCGAACGAGAAGCTCCCGATCAACTGCGTCAGCTGGTACCAAGCCGCTGCGTTCTGCATCTGGGACGGCGGCTTCCTGCCGAGCGAGGCCGAGTGGAACTACGCGGCAGCGGGAGGGGCCGAGCAGCGGGTGTACCCCTGGTCGACCCCGGCAACGTCGAGCCTGATTGACGACCCCCTGGCGGTCTACTGCGGCACGGCTTGCACCATGACGCAGAATGTTGGCTCGAAGCCGAATGGAAATGGCAAGTGGGGGCAATCGGACCTCGCGGGCAACGTGTGGGAGTGGACGCTGGACGGGCTCAAATCCCCCTACAACGAGGCGCAGTGCTCCAATTGCGCGTACACCGCGACCAGCACCTCCCGCGTGCGCCGGGGTGGCGGCCTCGACAACGCCGCCGACTTCCTGCTCGCGTCGGCCCGGGGCGGCGACCCGCCCACGAGTCGCAACGGCAGCGTCGGGGCCCGTTGCGCCCGGACCCCGTAGCGGCCTTCGGCATGGTCGGTGGTGACGCGACGCCCCCGATGCCCTGGCGCATCCTGAAGGGCGAGGACGCCGCGTCGCGTGTGGACACGCGGCTCCCTCGGCGCCGACAGGCTTCCCGCGCGGAAGGACCCCGCAAGAAGGGCTACCTCTCGACCGCGAGCAACGCCCGGTGGGGCGTCGCTGCCGACGGCAACGTCGAGAACGACACCTCCCGGAAGCGCTCTCATCGTGCACCGACGCGCTGTCGGAAGTCGCTCCAGCCGGCGTGCGTGCCCCACGAGCAGGGCGCGGTCGGAGCGCAAAACATGCGCTTGTCGGGCGGAGGTGCTCATGTATCCATGAGAGGCGCGACGATGGAGAACCGGTCATGACCTGGCGTGGCCAACCGCCCGATCCGCAGCCCTGGCCATCGCGCTCGTGGGCGCGGTGCCGGACCGTGTCGGGGGCCATCCGCGTCGCGCAATTCACGCAGGAGGGATCATGAAGAAGCTCGCTCCACTTCTCGTCTCTTGCATTGCCGTGACCTCCGTCGCGTCGAAGGCGGTCGCCTCGGCCGACAAGCCACTGGGCCTCAGCCTGGGCGGCGGACTCGTGCTGGGTGGCACGGTGGATACCCCAGACCTGGGCTACAAGGCGCTCGACCACTCGGGAGGGTTCATGATCCGCGGCGCGTGGGACGTGGAGACCGCCGAGAAGATGTCCATGGGAGTGTACGCGAGTCGCTTCGACATGAGCTTCTCGGACGCCGACGTCACGGCCACGACTCTGGAGCTCGGCGTGGCGCTCAAGGGGCTCTTCCGGAGCGAGAAGTTCGCCTTTCGACCCGGACTGAGCCTCGGGTACCGGACGATCAGCTTCGGCAACGATGCGATCAAGCACATGACGGGTATGGGCCTGAATCTCAGCGGCGAGATTGCCTACCAGACCTCCGGCAACCTCAGTCCGTTGGCGGAGCTCGGCTTCCTGACCCAGCCGACGGGCGGCAACTCGGATACGGCGGCGACCTACGGGCCTACATTCTACTTCCTGCGCGGTGTGCGCCTGTAGACCCGCACCGACGAATCGGGGCGCGAGCGGCGCCCTACTTCGCAGCCAGTGCGGCGGCGATCTCGGCGCGCGCAGCGCTCGACGAAGCCAGCACGAGCACGCGGACCGGGCGCTCGGCGTCGAGCGCGAGGTAGGGGAACGTCACCTCGCGGCCGGCGCGCGTGGCGGGAGGAGCCGCGACGACCGCGCCGCCCTGCACCTCGAAGGCGTCGGCGAGCGCGAGCTCGGGGGGCCACGCGACGGTCACGTGCGGGGTGTTCGCGTCGACGCGCCACTGGGGCGACGGCTCGAACAGGCAGCGCGCGTCGTCGAACCCCGCGCTCGATCGCACGTCGATCGCGACGACCAGCACCGCGTCGCGCGCGCGCACACCCGTCACGATCACGTCGTCGTTGCTCGCGCGCACGGTCACGGTGGGGTCGCCCTCGCGCAGGCGCGGCGCGAGCGCGTGCACCGCGTGGTTCACCGCGGCGATCGCGTCCCACGTCGGGCGCGCGGCGCCGAGCGCGAGGCCCATGTCCGTCTGGAAGTACATCAACCCCTTGCCGCCGGCGGCGACGACGCTCCAGGCCTGGATCGAGAGCTCGGTCGGGTCCGGCTGCCGCACGACGAGCGAGGCGCCGCTGCCGCGGTTCCACCCGGCCGCGAGCCCCTGGGAGTAGAGCCAGGTGGGCAGCGGAAGCTGGTTCTCGCGCGTGGCGTGCAGGTAGTCGTACGCGCCGCGCAGCGGCGGGTGCGCGCCAAAGTCGGTGACGTGCGGCGCGCAGGCGGCCACGTAGAAGTCCATCCCTTGCAGGTCGGCGACGCCCGCGAACGTGCCGCCGTGCCGGTGGCGCGAGCCGCCGACGTACGCGGCCGCCGTCGGGTTGGATTCCCAGAGCGCCTGAGCGGTCTCCGCCAATCGCCGGGCCGACCCGTCGGTCACCGACGCGTCCGCCTCGTCGGCCAGCAGGCGTGCGACGACGCCGTCGGCCTCGCCGAGCCCGGAGGCGAGCGGGAGGAACTCGTCGGGAAAGACGTCGAAGCCTCGCGTCCGCGCCGATGCGATCACGGTGTCCGACGTCAGGCCGTGGCACGCGGGGTCGCTGTACGAGCCACGCAGGAAGAACGTGTCGAAGCCCGCGCTCCTGTGCTCGTCGAAGAGCGCGTCGCGACCGCCTGGCAGCGGGCACTCGCTCTCGACGGGCCACGTCTCGATGGGGAAGTGGAGCGGCGCGACGCGCCCGCCGGCGACCGACGGAGGCGCGTCTGCCCACTCCGCGACGACCGACCACGGCGCGCCGGTGCGCGTGCTCGCGCAGAGCGGCACCGTCACCACCGTGGCCTCGCCCGGGCCGAGCGTCGGATGCGCCGCGCACGCCGAGGCGGTGACGTCGCGCCCGTCCACGACGAGGCGCGTCAGCGTGTGCGGCGCCGCGTCGCGGTTGTGCAGGTGCACGATGGCGGTCGTGCGCGCGTCGTCGTGCGCGACGTAGGTGAGCAGGACGGCCGCGCGCGCGTAGGGCACCGTGGTCTCGACGGCGGGGCCCGCGTCGGTGGCCACGACGAGGTCGACGCTCGCCCTCGCGTCGAAAGACGCCGAACGCGAATGAAAGGCGACCCACACCGGCGCGCCCGCCGTCACCTGCGTGGGCCAGACGTGGAGCCAGTCGAGCGAGCCCGCGTCGAGCAGGGCGTCGGAGGTGCTGCCGTCGAGCCACACGCCCGTGACGCGCCCCGACGCGTGCGCGGTCGCGACCAGGTGCATGCGCCCGCCATCGACCGGGTCGGGGATGCTCGCCTCGGGGTAGCGCGACAGCGGGTAGAAGAAGTCCTTCCGGTAGCCGCCCGCCGCGACGTCTGCGGGTTGCGCGTCGCACGCGGCCTCGGTCGGCGCGCAGGCGGCCGTGGCCGCGATCGGGAGCGTCAGCGTCACGCCCGCGGGCGGGGGGCCCTCGACCGGCCCCGCGTCGGGTTCATCGCTGGCGTCCGAGGTGGGCTCGTCGCTCGCGTCGGGCGCGCCGTCCGCCGTCACGGCGGCGTCCGGAGCGTCCGCGTCGGGGCCGGCCAGCGCCGACACGCCGGCCTCCGACGACGAGCACGCCTGCGTCAGCAGGGCGACCAGGAGGCCGAACCGGGACGCCGAGGCGAGCTTCAGCATGGGGGGAGGAGTTGTCACGTGCGCGCTCGGCCAATCGTCGTCGGAGCGCTCCCCGGTGGTCAACCGCCTTGTTGCTCGTCGAAGAGCTGGCCCTCGAGCGGGTCTTGCACCTGCACGCTCGGCATTCGTTGCGAGCCGCTCAATGCGGACCGCAACACCTGCTTCTGCGCGAAGAGCACGACCTACACGAGCTACGAGCCGGGCTACCAGGACACCGACGCGTGCAGCTCCCTGGCCGGCAACTCGTGCTGCTGGAAGAAGAGCACCAACACGTGCGCCTGCTGGCAGGGGCAAGTCTGCGACGCCGACGAGGAGGCGACGGACCTCTGCCAATGGATGGTCGCCGGATGCCCGAGCACGCTCACCGAGCAGGACTCGTGTCAATGAGCGCTGCCCGCCGGTAGCCGCGTGGCCGCCGACGCGGAGGTGGGTCAACCGCGGCGCGCGCCGGGCAGGAGGCCGAGCACCGCAAGCGGCGGCGTCGCGGCGCCCTCGGGAGAGGTCTCCGTTCCCGGCGCGGGGCAGCGCCCGCTCTGGAGCGGCGGCGCGTGGGCGAAGAAGGTCGCGGCGGCCTCGAGGTCGTCGAGGTAGCCGCGCTCGTCGAGCGACAGCAGCACGCAGAACGGGCATCGGCCGCCGACTACGGGGGCGTGGCTGCCCTGCTCGAGGAAGCGCGAGAGGCTCCGGTGCGCGGCGATGACGCGCTCGAGCAGCTCGCGCACCTCCCCGTCGCGCGCGACCGCCTCGCGCTCCCGGTGCGAGAGGCCGAAGACGGTCAGCCGGAGCGCGATCCGCTCCGCGTCGAGCAGGTCGTCCGCGCCCCACTCGAACCCCGGCTCGCGCAGGCGCGTGCGCAGATCGAGCAGCCAGCGCGTGAAGAGCGCGCCGTCCTGCACGAGCGCCGCCTGGATCGCGTGCAGCCCCGGCGGCGCCTCGGCGCCGAGCGTCTCTTCGGCGGCCGCTTGCGCGAGCGAGAAGAGCTCCTCGGTTCGGTCGAGCAGCCAGGCGAAGCGCTCGCGGTTGGTGCTCGTCACGCGCACCACGCGGTACGGCTCGGTCGCCGCCGCGGCGGGGCGGGGGTCGGAGCCGGATGCCTGCAGAGCCGCCTGGACGAGTCGCGAGGCCGCGCTCGCGGACGCCGGTCGGTCGGCGGGGTGGCGCGCGAGCAGCGCGCGGAGCAACGCGCGAAGCTCGGGCGTCTGCTCGTGCTCGGGCAGGGCAGGGGCGAGGTCGTGCGTGGGGCTCTCGAGTTTGCCGCGCAGCATGGCGCCCGGTGTGCGATCGGCGAACGGGAAGCGCGCACCGAGCAGGTAGTACAGCACGCACCCGACCGCGTAGAGGTCCGCCCTGCCGTCGATCGGCTCTCCGGTCGCCTGCTCGGGTGCCATGCAGCTCAGCGTGCCGATCATCGGCTGCTCGCCACGCGGCGCGGCCGCCTCGCGAAGCCGCGCGACGCCGAAGTCGAGCACCTTGACGAAGTCGCGGTGGCGATGGCCGCGCAGCAGCATGAGGTTCTCGGGCTTGATGTCGCGGTGCACGATGCCCACCGCGTGCGCGCTGTGCAGCACCTCGAGCACCTGCGAGCAGAGCTGGAGCGCGCGCTCGACCGGCAGCGGCCCCTGAGCGGTCACCAGCTCGCGCAGCGTGACGCCGTGCAGCAGCTCCATCACGAGGTACGACTGGCCCTCCTCGGTGCAGCCGAAGTCGATCATGCTGACCGCGTGCGGATGGCTCAGCCGACCGAGCGCCTTCGCCTCGTCGACGAAGCACCGCATCTCCGCGTCGCGGCTCGCGCGGTCGGCGGCGAGCACCTTCACGGCCACGTCGCGGTTGGTCGAGCCTTGCCACGCGCGGAACACCGTCCCCATCGCCCCGGCTGCGAGCACGTGCAGCAGCTCGTAGCGACCGTCGAGCACGCGCCCGATCATCGTCGAGCCGTCCGGCGCCAGGCAGGGCGGGCTGCCGAACACCGGACACACGCCGTCGTGGCGCGCGATGGCCGACCGACAGCGGACGCAGTGGTTCGGGATCATGGCGCACCCCCTCCGGCCGCGCGAACGGCCCGCGCGCACCGATGCTTCAGGCCCCTGCTGCCACGCACAGTGTCCATGCGACTGCCCCTCCAGCGCTTCGACTGCGTTCACCGTCCCCCCGCGCGGACGCACTTGCAAGCCCCAGCCCTCGCGACCGTCCCGATCGCTTGACACCGCGTTCGCGCGTCGCCCTCGCCGAAGGCCCTCGTGCTTCCGGGCGGACGGCGTGGCTTGACGCACGCCTCGCCGTCGTATCGCCTCAACGATCGCGCAACCCGTCGTGCGGGTGCGCTGGCTCCCACCCCCATGTTCACCGCGCTCCTGGCCGCCGCTCAGCCGCTCGGCCTGCTGTACGGGGCGCTCGTCGGTCTCGCGCTCGGCCTGACCGGCGGCGGTGGCTCGCTGCTCGCGGTGCCGCTGCTCGTGTACGGCCTCGGCGTCTCGGCGTCGCAGGCGGTGGGCACCTCGCTCGCGGCGGTCGGCGCGGTCGCTGCCGCGGGCGCGGTGCAGAGGTGGCGCGCCGGTCAGCTCGAGACGCGCGTGGGGCTGATCTTCGCCGCGGGGGGGATGCTGGGCGCGCCGGTCGGCTCGTGGCTCGGTCGTCGGATCCCGCAGCCTGCGCTGCTGACGGCCTTCGCGCTGCTGATGGTGGCCATCGCGGCGCGGATGTGGCGGCAGGCGGTGCGCGACCCGCGCAGCGCCGCCGCGGTGCGCGCGCGCGTCGAGGCCGACGGCGCCGACGACGCGGGGCCCTTCTGTCGCTTCGATCCGGCCGGTCGGATCCGCCTCGACTCGCGCTGCGGGCGCGCGCTCGTCGTCGCGGGGCTCCTGGCGGGCGTGCTCTCGGGCCTCTTCGGCGTGGGCGGCGGCTTCATCATCGTCCCCGCGCTGGTCTTCTTCACCGGCATGAGCGCGCACCGCGCGGTCGCCACCTCGCTCCTCGTCATCGCCCTGGTGTGCGCGTCGGGCGTCGCGTCGTTCTTCGTGGGCGGCGGCGCGCTGCCGCTCGGGACGACGGCGCTGTTCGTCGTCGGAGGGCTCGCGGGAATGGCGGGCGGTACGCTCACGGCGCGGCGCCTTTCGGCGGCTGGATTGCAGAAGGTGTTCGCCGTGGCGATCGTCGCCGTCGCCGTCTTCGTGCTCATCAAGAACCTGACCGCCTGAGCGCCCGGCGCGCTCGCCCGACCACCCGAGAGGCACGCGATGATCTTCCGTCAGCTCTTCGACCTCCGCTCCTCGACCTACACGTACCTGCTGGCCGACGAGGCCACGCGCGAGGCCGTGCTCATCGACCCGGTGTACGAGCAGGTGCCGCGCGACGCCGCGCTGCTGCGCGAGCTCGGGCTGCGGCTGCTCTACACCGTCGAGACGCACGTCCACGCCGACCACGTGACCGGCGCCGCGCGCCTGCGCGACCTGCTCGGCTCGCGCGTCGCCGCCGGAGCCGCGACCGGCGTCGAGGGCGCCGACCGATTGCTGGCCGACGGCGACGCGCTCGTCTTCGGGCGCCACGCGCTGACGGCCATCGCCACGCCGGGGCACACCGACGGCTGCACGTCGTTCGTCACCGAGGACCGCGCGATGGTGTTCACCGGAGACGCGCTGCTCATCCGTGCGGCGGGCCGCACCGACTTCCAGCAGGGCGACGCGCACAAGCTCTACCGCTCGGTGCACGAGCGCCTCTTCACGCTGCCTCCCGCGGCGATGGTCTATCCGGGGCACGACTACGCGGGGCGAACGGCCTCCACCATCGCCGAAGAGGTCGCGTGGAACCCGCGCCTCGGTGGCGAGCGCAGCGAGGGGGACTTCGTCGGCTACATGGAGAACCTCGGTCTGCCGCACCCCAGCCAGATCGACGTCGCGCTCCCTGCCAATCTGCGGTGCGGTCGCCCCGACCCGGAGGTCGAGGCGGGCCTGAGCCCGTGGCCCTCGGCGCAGCGCAGCTTCGCGGGCGTGCTCGAGATCAACCCGCGCCGCCTCGCCGAGGAGCTTCGCGACGTGCTGCTGCTCGACGTGCGAGAGCCCGCCGAGTTCGTCGGTGAGCTCGGTCACCTCGCCGGAGCGCGCCTGCTGCCGCTCGGGCGACTGCGCGCCGAGATCGACTCGGTGCCGCGCGATCGCCCCGTCGTCGTCGTCTGCCGCTCCGGCGCGCGCTCGGCGCAGGCCGCGCTCATCCTCGAGAAGGCAGGCTTCGAGCGCGCCGCGAGCCTCGAGGGGGGCATGATCCGCTGGCGCAGCTTGGGGTTGCCCGTCGGTGCGTGACGCCTGCTGGGCAGCGGCATTCGTCGCCTCTGCGCACTTGGCGCCCCGCGTTGCGCCCGTGCCCCGGGGCACCCTACCCTCGACGGGTGAATCGACCTGCCTGGGGCTGGGGCGACGCCGCCCGTCGACCCGATCTCGGCGACGTGGCCGCCCGCGCGCGCGCGTTCCTCGGTGAGCTGACGCTGGAGCGACCGGCCGACGAGCTTCGGCTCCCTGCTGCGCGCGTGGAGGTGCCGTCGGCGCTCGCTGCCTTCGCGAGCGTCGACGCGTCCGACCGCGCGGCGCACACCTGGGGCAAGAGCTACCTCGACCGGCTGCGCGGCCTGCGCGGCGACTACTCGGCTGCGCCCGACCTCGTCGTGCGACC
>CAITLX010000781.1 GCA_903893335.1 uncultured delta proteobacterium
CCATATTCACGAGCGAAGCCCCGACCCTCCGAGCGCAGCCGCGAAGCCACGCGCAGCCGAGCGCGCAGCGGCGAGCACGGGGGGGCGGCGCCGGTGGCGGAGGGCCCGCGGCGCGGCGGGAGGCTCGCGCGCCCTCTGCCGCCGTCGAGCGCCCGGTCCACGTCGCCTCGCACCCGGATTGCGTCCACGAGGCACCCGGTTCGCTCGGCCGAGGCCCCGGACCTCGTGCACGATGGAGCCCGGACCTGTAGCCAGGGGTCCCGGGCTGATCTGTCAACAGAGGCCCCGGTTGCACACGGGTCGTCCCGCTCCCGATCGAGGTGAACCGCGTTTCTCGGGTCGACCCGACCCAAATTTTCGAGGTCACCTGCCAAAACCGGAGCGCCTCGAGCCGAAATTTCGAGGTCACCTCGCGGAATCGGGTCGAGCCGACCCGGAAATGGCAGCTCACCTCGAAAAATCGGCTCACCTCGACCCACTTTTTGCGGTCCACCTCGAATTTTCGGGTGAGGTCGAGGCTCCCATCGCGGTCCACCTCGAAATTTCGGGTCGAGCCGCCCCTCCGGAGGCAGTCCATGTCGATTTCGCGCGTCGGGCGCCCCCCCACCCGCCCGTTGGAGCCGCGCCCGCGCCTCTGGTATGCGGGGAGCTTCCCCATGACCGCCCCCCGCCCTCCGCTCGTCGCCCTCCGCTTCATGCTCCTCCTCGCCACGCTCGCGCTCGCCGCCTGCGAGACGGGGAGCGACGCCCCTCCCGGCGACGACAGCGCGGGCGCCGGCGGCGGAGGGGGCGCCAGCGCGTGCGGCACGAGCAGCGACCGCTGCGTCGACTGCCTCGGGCGGGCCTGCTGCGACGCCTACGTCGCCTGCACGAGCAACGTCGCCTGCGTGTCGCACCTGCAGTCGTTCGTGTCGTGCGCCGAGCAGCAGGGGGCAGCCTCCTGCACCGCGGCGCTCACGGCGGTCGGCGGCCTGCCGGCGGTGCCGGTCAGCGACTGCGCGTCGAGCGCCTGCTCGGCCGCGTGCGCCCCCGCGGGGACGTGCGCGAGCAAGGCCAAGGCGTGCAGCGCCGAGGTCGCGTGCTGCACCGGGCTCGAGTGCACCGGGGGCACCTGCGTCGTCCCCTGCGTGGCCGAGGGTGGCGGCTGCGGCGCCGGCGCGACCTGCTGCGGCGGCCTCGACTGCACCTCCGGCCTCTGCGCGACGCCCGTCGTGTGCAAGGCGTACGGCGACGCGTGCGGCGCAGGAGACAGCTGCTGCTCGGGCCTCTCGTGCGGCGCGGGCACCTGCTGCAAGGCCGCGAGCACCGCGTGCGGCGCGACCTCCGAGTGCTGCGCCGGGGCGTGCGACCAGGGGTCGTGCGCAAGCTGCCTCAGCGCGGGGGGCTCGTGCGCGAGCGACGCGCAGTGCTGCGGCGGGCTCGGCTGCAAGGGCGGCAAGTGCTCGTCGTGCAAGGCCGCCGGCGCGACCTGCGCAGCGGGCACGGAGTGCTGCAGCGGCACCTGCCCGGCGTGGAACACCTGCTGCGTCGACACGAGCCAGGCGTGCCAGCACGACGCCGACTGCTGCGTGACGACCGATTTCTGCGTGCAGGGCGTCTGCCAGTGCAAGCCCACGGGCACGGCCTGCGGCGGCGCCACCGAGTGCTGCTCGGGCGCCTGCAACGCCGGCACCTGCGGCTGAGCCCGCGCTTTTCTTCTCGATGAGGTCGAAGTCGATGTTCCAGCTCGATCGTTCGCGCGCGCGCCGTGCGCTGTTCACCCTGTGCCTGCTCTCGTTCGCCTGCCTCGCGCCGTCGCGCGCGTCGGCCGCCGACCCGCCCGCCGCGAAGAAGAAGGTCGCCACGCAGCAGCGCGCCGACGCGGCGAGGGACCTGAAGATCTGCCGCAAGATCGAGAAGGAGCCCGCCGGCCCGGCCTGCTTCGCGTCGTGGCTCGCGGTCTGGCGCGACCTCGCAGCCGAGGCCGACGTGAAGTACGCGCAGCAGCACGCGACGGCGTCGCCGGGGGCCACCCCCGCAGGAGGAGCGCCCGGCACCGCCTCGACGGCCGGATCGGCAAGCTCCGTGGGCGCCGTGGCCGCGACGTCGCTCGGCGGCGACGTGCTCGACCTCTGCGCGCTCGCGCCGCGGGCCGACGAGAAGCGCTTCACGCGCAAGCGCGCGATCGTGTTCGCGCCTGCGGGCGCCGACGCGCTCGAGGGCGACGCCGCCCTCAAGAAGGTCGAGGCAGGCGCGCTGCTGCGCGGAGTGTTCGCCGCGCGCTTCCCGCTGCGTCGCTTCTGGAACGTCACGACCTCGCTGCCCGCGAAGGCCGAGTGGCTCGATCTCCCCGAGCTATCGGTCGCCGACGTGCGCCAGCACCTCGACGCGGCCGCCCCCGCGCGCCCGGGCGACGCGCCCGACGCGTCGTCCGACCCCGCGCGACGCGAGGCGCTCTTCGTCGGCTACTCCGCCGCGTGCGCCGATTTCCTCGTGGTGCCCGCCGTCGCGTCGCACGTCGCGCTGCACAAGCCTTCGACGGCCAAGGGGCCCGACGGCAAGGACGCGCCCGTCGACACCGTGCACCTCGAGGTCTCGGGCAGGCTCGCCGTCTTCGCGCGCGACGGTGGCACGTTTCGCCGCGTCGCCGCCGTCACCGGCAGCGTGCCGGGGCTCGTCGATCGCATCAGCGACACGGCCGCGATCGCCGCAGGCGCGGCTGCCGGCGCCGTCCCCTCCCCGGCTGGCCTCCCCGGCGGCGTGCCCGGCCTCGGTGCGCTCGCCGACGCGGCGCCGTCGTTCACCGGGCCCACGAAGGTGCCCTCGTACGTGAGCGCGGTTCCGGGCGCGTCGTGCAAGCTGAGCCAGGCGCCCACCGACGGCAGCGCCGGCCTCGCGTCGTGCGCCCCGCAGGGGCAGCTCTCGAGCCTGCTCGTCGCCGGCGAGCTCGACGAGCGCCTCGGCCCCGTCTGCCGCGAGTCGGCGAGCGGCAAGCTCGCGCCCGACCAGGCCGCCGACGCGCTCGCGCGCTGCGAGGTGCGCGTGCGCGCCGGTCAGCTCGCGCGCGCGCTCCAGAAGCAGACCCGCAGCGTCCAGGGCTTCCGCCTCTACGACGCCCTCGCCGCCGGCAGCGACGAGGCCTCGCCGCCGCACGCCATGACGCTCGGCAAGGAGGAGGGCGTCGCGGTCGGTCACGGCTTCCAGGCCGTGGACGCCGACGGCAAGCGCGTCGCCTACTTCAAGGTCGTGCGCACGGGCCCCGGCGGCGAGAAGGGGGCGACCGAGCGCACGCACCTCAGGCTGCGCGCAGGCGAGGCCGACGAGGGCGCCCGGCTCGACGAGGTCCCGCAGAGCGGCATCGTGATCGTGCCCTTCGGCTCCGCCGCCGCATTGACGAGCAACTGGGGGACGACGACCTACCACGACGCCGGCGGCACCGGCCTCGTCGCGTTCGCGCTCCCGAAGGCGGTCGTCGGCGCCGGGCTCAGCGTCGGCTTCGATCTGTCGGGCCTGCTCGGCAGCGTCGAGACCTACGTCCGCGCGTCGGGCGCGTACCTCACCGGCTCGGGGCAGAACACGCAGGCGAACGTCATCCCCATCGAGCTGCTCATCGAGAAGGGCTTCTACGCGGGCAAGCGCCTCACGCTGTTCGTCGCCGCCGGCGGCACGTTCACGATGGCCAAGGTCCAGGTCAAGGAGACCGACGTCACCGCCGCGCGCGACTACGACGCCAAGACGTACGGGCCCGCCGGGCACCTCGGCGTCGACGTGCTGCTCACCCCCAGCGTGAGCCTGCGGCTCGAGGGCGTCGCGCGCGTGCCCGTGACCAAGGCCGCCTACAGCGCCGCCGACGCCACGTCGCTCACGAGCGGCGTGGTCGACGCCGACTGGGCGCGGCGCGTCGATCGCTTCGCGACCGTCGGAGCCAACGCAGGCCTCGCGCTCACGTTCTGAGCGAGGCTGCGCGGGGGCGCTCCGCGCCGCCGTGACGATTTCGAGAAACCAGCGAGGCCGAGCTGCGTAGTGGCTCCCGAGAGCGCGCCCCGGGGGGGGTTCGCCAAAGGGGAACTCCACATGAAGCTCATCGGCCTCGCCTTCGTCGTCTGCACCCTCGGCTCCTTCGGCTGCTCGCGCCCCGACAGCACGCCCGGCGCGCTCGCGGCGACGCAGGGCGACGCCCCTGTCGCCGTGCGCGCCGAGGCAGGCTCGATCTGGTGGGGTCGCCACACGTGGAGCGAGCCGCGTCGCGCCTGGACGCTGCCCGCCTCGGGGCCGGTCGAGAACCTCGCGGTCGAGCGCGGGGCGCCGGCCGACGGCTGGGTCGTGAGCTTCCGGCAGGGCGGCGTCGCGTGGCGCGGCTCGATCGGGGCCCCGCTCGTCGCCACCCGCGAGCTTCAAGAGGCCTCCGACCTCGGGCGCACGACGGCGGCGCGGTGACGCGATCGCCGATCGGCTCGGCTCGATGGGTGCTACGGCTTGGTGGGGGGCGGCGGAGGTGGATCGTTTCGCGGACTCGCGAGCAGAGCTGAGCGCAGCGATGGATCGGCACGCCGACGGCGACGACCAGGCGTTCCGATCGGTCTACGATCTGCTCGCACCCAAGCTCCTCGGCTTCTTCCTCCGACAGACGCGCGACCGCGCCCGCGCCGAAGACCTCGTCCAGCAGACGCTCCTGCAGATGCACGCCGCCCGCCACACCTTCGTCCGCGGCTCCGACGTCGTCCCGTGGGCGTTCGCGATCGGCCGGCGCCTCGGCATCGACGCGCACCGCCGCACCCGCAAGGAGACGCTCTTCGCGACCGCGGAGGGGGAGGCCGACGCCCGCGACGGGCGCGTCTCGCGCGACTCGGGGCCCGAGGATTTCGCGGTGGCGACCCAGACGGCGGCGCGCGTGTCGGTCGAGCTCGCGAGGCTCCCCGAGCCCCAGCGCACCGCGTACCAGCTCATCCGCGAGGATGGCCTCTCCGTCGCGCAGGCCGCGGAGGTGCTCGGCGTGACCGAGACCGCGGTGAAGCTCCGCGCGCACCGCGTCTACGAGGCGCTACGCTCGGTGCTGGCCGCCGACGATCGAGCCGGCGCGAAAGGAAGCAGGGCATGAACGACCCGATCGACCTCCGGGCGCGCGTGCTCGCGGCCGCGGCCTCGACGCCGGCGCCGACGCGCGCCGAGGGGAGGCGGCGCGCCCTCGCCCTCGCGTCGACCTCCGTCGTGGTGGCCGTCGGCCTCTTCGAGTCCATCGGCGGCCTCGCCCACTCGTCCGGGCGCCCGCTGCACCTGACCTTCGCGATCGCAGCAGGCTGGGCGGCAAGCTCGGCGCTGCTCACCTGGGTCGCGCTCGGGCGAGGCCGCTCCACGCTCGGGCGCCGCCCGGGCGTCCTCGCCGCGGCGGCTTTGCTCGCGCCCGCGGCGATGTTCGTCTGGCTTCACGCCTTCTACGGCACGTTCGCCGAGCCCTTCTCGCGCTTCGGCTGGAGGTGCCTCGGCTACACGATCGCGATGTCCGTCCTGCCGCTCGGCTCGTTCCTCGCGCTGCGGCGCGGGACCGAGCCTCGCAGCCCGGCGGCGCTCGGGGCCGCCGTCGGCGCGACGTGTGCGTCGTGGGCCGGCCTGCTGGTCGACCTCTGGTGCCCCCTCAACAACGCGCCCCACCTGCTGGTGGGCCACGTCCTGCCGCTCGTCGTCGTGATGCTCGCCGGCGCGGCGGCCGGCGCGCGCGTGCTGGCCCCCCGCCTGCGACCTCCGCCGAGCCGCCCAGCCTGACCCCGGCGGCTGCGTTCGTCGCAGCGCCCCACGCCCGCCCAACGAAAACGGGTACATCGAGCGCTCGGTTGCCTGCACGAGCCATGTTGCACGCCGCGTGCAACACTCTTCATGGCAGCAACTTGCCCTCGCACGTTGCACCGTTCTACTTGTTGCGCATGACGCGCAACACGTTCGTTCGCGGCAACATCTTGCTCCGCGACGGCCTGCGCGAGCTTCAGCGGAGGCTGCCGCCCGGGTGGAGCGTCGCCGAGTCGCCGCCCGACGCAGCGGCGAGCGCGAGCGGCGGCGCGGTCGAGATCGCCTCGCCCGACCGCCGCAAGGGGGTGGTCGCGTTCGAGACCCGCCCGCGCCTCGACCCGGGGGGCGTGCGCGCCCTGCTCGACGCCACGCTCGACGCCCGCGCGCAGGGGCCCCTGGTCGTCGTCTCGCGCTACCTGAGCGAGGGCACCCGGGCGAGGCTCCAGTACGCAGAGGTCGGCTACCTCGACCTCACGGGCAATGTGCGGCTCGTCCTGTCGCGGCCGGGCCTCTTCCTCGAGGCGCAGGGCGCGTCCGAGGACCCCGACCGCGAGGAGCGCCCCGCGCGCACGCTGCGGGGCCCCAAGGCCGGGCGCGTCGTGCGCGCCCTCATCGACCGCGCGACCCCGCCTGGCGTGCGCGCGCTCGCCGCGCTGACGCAGGTCGACGCCGGCTACGCCTCGCGCGTGCTCGCGTTGCTCGACCGCGAGGCGCTCGTCACGCGCGTAGGCCACGGGCGCCTGCAATCGGTCGACTGGCAGGCATTGCTGCGACGCTGGGCGCGCGATGCGCCGCTCGGCTCGCGCGGGCGCGCGCAGGCCTACGCCGCCCCCAATGGCACCTCCGCGCTGGTGGCGAGCCTCGCGCGCTCCGACGAGCGATATGCCCTCAGCGGCGAGCTCGCCTCCACTATCCTGCAATCGTCCACGCCGGCAGACGCGGCGACGGTATGGGTGCAAGACGCCGCTGCTGCGGCTGCGAGGCTCGGATTGCACCCCGCCGAGGCCGGCGCGAAGGTGGTATTCGTCGAGCCGGGCGACGACGGCGTCTTCGAGGGGGCGACGCGGCGCGACGGGGCCTGGTACGCGGCCCCGAGCCAGGTCGCGGCGGACTTGCTGACGAGCCCCGGCGACGGCCCGGCGCGAGGCGAGGCCTTGCTGGGTTGGATGCTGGCGAACGAGCCGCTCTGGCGACGCTGACACTTCCCGCGCGCCCCGATGGGCCCCTGTCG
The DNA here is from genome assembly GCA_903893335.1 of uncultured delta proteobacterium. GTDB lineage: Bacteria > Myxococcota_A > Polyangia > Polyangiales > Polyangiaceae > CAITLX01. Next base: position 6,992 of record CAITLX010000781.1, read on the forward strand.
ACCTGCCTGGGCGCCCCGGTGGGCCCCGGGCGACGCGGGTGCGCGCAGGTCAGCTCTCGACGACGGCGGAGGCCAGCAGCACGAGCGAGGCGATGTCGTCGGCGCCCCCCGCGAGCGACGGCAGCGCGAGCGCGAAGCCGCGATCGCCGGCCCGAGCCGAGAGGTCGGCGAGCAGCGCGCGGTCGCGGGCGACCTCGGCGCGCTCGACCTCGGCCATCGCCGCGAGCTTCGCGTAGGCCCGGCGCTGCACCTCGCTCGCCCCCTCGGGCAGGAGCGACGGGTCGGGCATCGCGCGGGCGTCCTCGCGCGCCTGGCTGCGGTTGAGCACGAACCCGCCGAACGGCAGGCGCATCTCCTCGGCCCTCTCGCGGAAGTAGAGCACGTCGCTGATGGCGACCGAGGTCGGCGCGGTGACGAGCACGAACGACGTCACCTCGGGGTCGGAGAGCGCCTTGCGCATCGCCTGGGCGTTGGCCCCGCCGCGGCGGAAGACCTCGGCGAACGCCGCGAAGAAGCTCTGAAGCTCGCGGTAGTTGTCGTCGCCGAGCGCCGCGCCGAGCGCCTTGCCCACGAGCTGAGCGGCGCCGCGCGCGATGAGCCCGGCGTTCTCGTCGGGCAGGAAGAGGCGAAAGACGCGCCCCTCGAGGAACTCGGTGATCTTGCCCGGGCCCTCGAGGAAATCGAGCGCGTTGCGCGCGGGCGGGGTGTCGAGCACGACCAGATCGTGGCGCCCCTCCTGCACGAAGCCGTAGAGCGCCTCCATCGCCGTGTACTCCTGCATTCCGGCGACCATGCGCGTCATCTGGCGGTAGACGCGGTTCTGCATGAGGCGCTCGGCCTCGGCCTCGCCGCGCGAGAACCTGCGCACGAGCCGGTCGGCGATGAGCTTGGGGTCGAGCATCCACGCCTCGAGCGAGCCGGGCGCCGAGATGCCCGCGGCGGCGAGCCGGTCGGCCGGAGGCGGCGCGGGGGCCTCGAGGTTCTGCGCGACGCCGAGCGTGTCCGACAGGCGCTTCGACGGGTCCACCGTGAGCGCGAGCACGCGGCGCCCGGCGCGCGCGGCTGCGATCGCGAGGGCGGTCGCGGTCGTCGTCTTGCCGACGCCCCCGGCGCCGCAGCAGACGAGGATGCGCTTGGTGCGCACCAGCTCGTCGAGGCTCGGCGCGAGCTTCGCTTCGCCGCTCACGGCTCGCCTCCCCGCTCGCCCACGACGCGATCGGCGAGCGCCTCGACCAGCGCGCGCCCGACGAGCGGCAGCTCGGGCAAGGTCGAGACGCGCGTGCCCGACTCGGCCGCGACGCGCGCGACCGCCCGCCTGCGGGCCCCGGTCGCGAGCGCGCGCGCGGCGCCGTACAGCGTGCGCCCCTCGAGCAGGGGCGCGAGGGCGGCGAGCTCGGCGTCGTCGAGGTCGTCGTCCTGCACC
>CAITLX010000782.1 GCA_903893335.1 uncultured delta proteobacterium
CGGGGCGCGGCACGGCGGCGAGGTCGGGCAGGCGGGTCGGGTCGCGCCGCCCGCCGAGCTTGAGCAGCGGGGCCTCGATGAGCTCGGGGACGACCGAGATGGCGAGCGGCGCGGGCTCGGCCGCCGCGAGCGGCACGCTGCGCGCCGCGGCGCCGAGCCGGAGCGCTCCGACGAGCGCGCCTTGGACGGCGATGGCCGCGAGCAGGGCGAGCCCGACGTCGGCGCGCGAGAGGTCGAGCGCCGCGGTCACCGCGCGCGCTCCGTCGGCTCGACCATGAGGTGCAGCGCCGTGACCCCCGCGGCGCGCGCGGCCGCCACGGTGCGCGCGACGACGCCGTAGCGCGCGGTCTTGTCCGCGCGCACGTACAGCTCGTGCTCGGTGCGGATGCGCGGGTCGCCCGCGAGCGAGGCCTCGAGCGTGTCGGTCACGTCGAGCTCGCCGAACAGCACGCGCTCCTCGCGCGTCACCGACACGATGAGCTTGCTGTCGCTGACGGGCGTGCTCGCGGCGGGCACGTTCGGGAGATCGACGCGCAGGCCGCTCGCGAGCAGCGGAGCGGTGACCATGAAGACGATGAGCAGCACCAGCATCACGTCGACCAGCGGCGTGACGTTGATCTCCGCGAGCCCGCGGAGCCCGCGTCGCCCGCGTCGGCGCGCGGCGAACGCCATCAGCGTGGCCCGGGGCGCGCGCTCGGCGCGCTGGCCGCCGGGGCGGCGAGCATCGCGACCCACTCGCCCGCGGCTGCGTCGAGCTGCTCGCAGAGCTTGCCCGCGCGCCGCTCGATCGCGTTGTAGAAGACGACCGCCGGGATGGCGGCCAGCAGCCCGATCGCCGTGGTGACGAGCGCCTCGCCGATGGCCGGCGCGACGACGGGCAGCGACGCGCTCTTCTCGGCGCCGATGCGCACGAACGCGTCGAGGATGCCGTACACCGTGCCGAAGAGCCCGACGAACGGCGCCGTCGCTGCGACCGAGCCGAGCACGGTGGCCAGCGACTCGGCGCGGTGACGCTCGACGACCAGCGCGCGCTCGGCCGCTGCGCGCAGCCGCTCGACGTCGCTGCCGAGCGGACGCGACGCGAGCGCGAGCACCACGCGCGCGCCGGGCGCCCCCGGGTGCGCCTGGGCCAGCTCGCACAGCTCGCCGGCGTCGGCTGCCAGGCCAGCCGCGCGCTCGAACGCCCCCTCGGCGCGCGCGAGCCGCCCGAGCTGGACGGCCTTGAGCCAGGCGATGGCCCACACGGCCGTCGAGGCGACGATGAGCAGCGCCGCCGTCGCGCGCACGGGCCACGACGACGCGAGCACGAGCGCGACGGGGTCGAGCTGGAACGGCGCGGCGGCGGGCGTCATGGGGCGAGCAGGACGTCGACGTGGCGATCGCGCGCCCAGCCCGGCTCGTCGGAGCCGGTCGCGTCGAGCTCGCCGCGCGAGGTCGAGGCGACGCGCGCCTTCTCGAGGCCCTTCTGCGCGAGGAAGCCCGCGACCGCGTCGGCGCGCGACTGCCCGAGGGCGAAATTGTACTCCGTCTCGCCGCGCGGGTCGGCGTGCCCGACGAGCTGGAGCGAGCGGCCCGCGAGCGGCCCGGTGGCGAAGCAGACGGCGATCTGCGCGAGCGTCGCCGCCGCGTCGGCGCCGACCTTGGCCGAGTCGAAGTCGAAGTAGGCCTGCTTGCGCTCGAGGTGGCACGCGCCGAGGATGCGGTCGTCGATGCGCACCGCGCTGGCCCCCGGGGCGTCCGGGTCGAGCGTGGACGGGGCGGGCGTCGCGGGGGGCGGGAGCACCGGCGCCGCCGCCTGCGCCGTCAGGTCCTTCGGCTTGGGCGTCGAGGAGCACCCGCTGGCGAGCGCCAGGCAGGGCGCGAGGGCGAGCAGCGCGAGTCGTGCCGCGTGGGTCGAGGACAGGGGCATGGGGTTCTCCAGGAACGGTGCGCGAGGGTAACCCGCGCACAGCGCACAACATTCCACATGTGGGCGCGCGGCGCCCCCGCCCGTGCCGCCACGGGGCGCCGCGTGGTAAGAGCGGCGGCGCGTGTTCCCCGCGACGCTCTTCGACTTCAACGGCGTGCTCGTCGATGACGAGCCCGTGCACCTGGCCGCGTTCCGCGAGGTCGTCGCTCCGCTCGGCATCACGGTGACCGACGAGCAGTACCTGCGGCGCTACTTCGGCTTCGACGACGCGGGCGCCTTCCGCGCGATGCTCGCGGACAACGGCCTGCCCGTCGACGAGGCGCGCGTGGCCGATCTCATCGAGCAGAAGCGCCCGGCGTACATGCGGCGCGCCGAGGCTGGGCTCGTGCTCTTCGAGGGCGCGGCCGACGCGGTGCGGCGCGCGGCGGCGCGCGGGCCGGTCGCGATCGTGTCGGGCGCGCTGCGCGACGAGATCGAGTACGCGCTCGGGCGCATGGGCGTGCGCGCCGAGGTCGCGTTCGTCGTGTCGGCCGAGGACACCCAGCGCTGCAAGCCCGACCCCGAGGGCTACGAGATCGCCAAGCGCGCGCTCGCGGCGCGCGGCGGCGACGCGCTCGCGCGGCGAGCGCTCGTCTTCGAGGACTCGCTCGCCGGCGTCGCGGCCGCGAAGGCCGCCGGGCTCCCTTGCATCGCGGTGGCGCACGCCTACCCCGAGACCGAGCTTCGCGCCGCGGGGGCCGACGACGTCGCCGCACGGCTGGCCGACATCGACGACGCGCGGCTCGCGGCGCTCGCGTCGAGGCTCGGTTGACCGCGCCACGGCTCGCGGCCCGCGCGGCGCTGCTCGGCGTCGCGCTCGCAGCGGGCGACGCAGGCGCGGCGCCGGTGCGCTCCTTCGCGGGCCTGCCCGCCCGAGGCATCACCGTCGGTCCGATCGAGAACGAGCTTCACCCGGGTCGCGGCTACGGCTCGACCCCCTGCGCGCGCACCATGGCCGAGGTGCGGGGCATGGGGGGCACGTGGGTGAGCCTCACGCCGTTCGGGCGCGCGTGGAGCCTCACGCCGGCGGGCGTCGACTGGACGTTCGAGGTCCCGTTCGAGCAGAACCGCGAGGCCGTGGCGCTCGCCATCGCGCAGGCGCACGCCGAGGGGCTGCGCGTGCTGCTCGTGCCGCACCTGTGGGTCGAGAGCGGCGAGTGGCGCGCGCTCATCGACCCGGGCACCGACGCGGGCTGGGCGCGCTGGGCGGCGAGCTACCGAGCGTTTCTGCTCGCGTGGGCCGAGGTCGCGCGCGACGCGGGCGCCGACATGCTGAGCCTCGGGGTCGAGCTTCGCAGCTGGGTGACCACCGCGCGCGCGCCGAGCTTCGCGCCCATCGTCGACGCGGTGCGCGGCGTCTACCCCGGGCCGCTGACCTACTCGGCCAACTGGGACGACGTCGACGACACCGTCATCCTCGGCGCCGTCGACGTCATCGGCGTCAACGCGTTCTACCCGCTCGCGCTGCGCGAGGGGGCCGACTTCGGCGAGCTGCTCGCGGGCGGCCGCCGCGTCGCCGAGCGCGTGCGCCGCCTTGCCGACACCTGGCAGAAGCCGGTGCTGTTCACCGAGGTCGGGTACACGACGCGCGCCGACCCCGCGCTGCGCCCGTGGGAGTGGCCCGACGCGATGAAGGGCGTGCGCGTCGACGAGGCCGCGCAGGCCGACGCCTACGCCGCGCTGCTCGCGCCGATGCTCGACGAGCCCTGGTTCGCGGGGTTCTTCGTGTGGCGCGTCTACGCCGACCCCGACGACGTCTCGCAGGAGGCCGAGTGGGGCTTCTCGCCGCGCGGCAAGCTGGCCGAGTGGGTCGTGCGCGACGCGTTCGCCACCCGCTGGTCGAGCGACGACGTGCCGGCGGGCTTCGGTGGCCTGCCTCCGGTGGCCGCCCGGTGGCTCGCGCGCAGGTAGTCCCGAGACGAGACGGGTTGCGCGAATCGGCTGGGTGGTGGAAATTGTGCAGGATGCCTCGCCCGACCCCCTGCGCCGCCCTCCTGCTGCTCCCCCTCGCCCTCGCCTCGTGCGGCGGTAGCTCGGCGTCCGACGAGCCGCTCGTCGATCCCGACGCCGGAGCGCTCGACGACGCCTCGCTCTCCGATGCGTCCGACGACGCGACCCTGGACGACGCCGCGACGGTCGATGCGACGCCCGACGCCGCCGTCGACGCGCCCCCCGTGACGCAGGTGAGCGACCCGACCAAGGTCGGCCCCTTCGCCTACGCCGAGTTCGAGGCGACGACGAAGGTCGCCGCGACGAACAACAACGTGACGATGCACTGCGCCTTCCCGACCGCAGGCCCCGTGCCGGCGCCGTGGCCGCTCGTGCTCTTCGCGCACGGCTTCCAGATCGCAGCGAGCGCGTACAACGTCTACGTGCAGCACCTCGCGACCTACGGCTACGTCGCGTGCACGGTCGACTACAACGCGCCCTTCATCGGCATCAGCCACGTGAAGTCGGCGCTCGAGCTCTCGGGCGCGATCGACTGGGCGCTCTCGGCGGCCATCCCCCCCGCGCTCATCGGCAAGATCGACGCCTCGCGCATCGGCATGTCGGGCCACTCGCTCGGCGGCAAGCTCTCGATCATGGCGGCCAAATCCGACCCGCGCATCAAGGCGAGCCTCACGCTCGACCCGGTCGACTCCGCCACGTTCTGCAACCCGACCGACTGCCCCGACGCGACGAACATGCTCCCCCTCGGCATCCCGACCGGGTTCCTCGGCGAGACGACCGATCAGGCGGCCGGGCTCGGCGGGCAGGCGTGCGCGCCGACGGCCGACAACTTCCAGACCTTCTTCGCGGCGGCGGGCTCCCCCTCGCTGCAGGTCACCGTCAACGGCGCCAACCACATCAGCTTCGTGCCCAACACGGCCAACTGCCTCACGTGCGGCTTCTGCCAGGCGGCGACCGCGACGCCGGCGTCGGTCGTCGCGCTGTCGAAGGGCTACCTCGTGGCGTTCTACCAGCGCTGGCTGCGCGGCGATCAGGCGTGGGAGACGTGGCTCACCGGGCCCGACGCCATCGCGACCTGGGTCACGCCCGGCGCGGCGACCTACGCGGTGAAGTAAGAGCCCGAGCGCGCCACGCCTTCGCGTCGGCGGTCACTGCGTCGGCGAACGCGTCGCCGGCGGACTCGAGCCAGCGCGGGGGACGCGCGTCGAGGTCGGCGCCGATGGCGGCCACGGCGGCGCGCGTGCCGAGGTGTACGTTGGCCGTCTCGGCGCCCATCGCGTGCAGCAGCCGCGCCTCGTCGCGCTCGGCGTCGAGCTGAGCGAGGTCGATGCGGGCGCAGTCGGGCGCGAGGCGGCGCACGAGCCAGCCGCCGTCGAAGCGCGACCAGGGGTCGCCCACCCGCACG
>CAITLX010000783.1 GCA_903893335.1 uncultured delta proteobacterium
AGGGGCGCGCGTCGTACCCTCGCTCGATGGAGCCTGCGACCCCGTTGGACGCGCGAAGCGGCGTGGAGGCCACCCGTTCGAGGCGCTCGTTCGCCGCCGTGTGCGAGACGTGCCTGAAGGACGTGCCGGCCGACCTCGTCGTCGAGGGGGGCTCGGCCTACCACGAGAAGCACTGCCCCGAGCACGGCGACCGGCGCTGGCTCGTGTCCGAGAACGGCGAGCGCTACGCGCGCTTCGATCGCGGCTACCACGCGATGTTCCCTGGCGACGCGCAGCCCCCGCCGCCGCTCGACGCCTACTTCGCCATCACCAACCGCTGCAACCAGGCGTGCGACTACTGCGGCACCGAGGCCAACCGCTACGACGGCTACTTCGGCGACTACGAGCTCGACCGCTTCCGCGAGCTGACCCTGAGCTCGCCTTCGCGCACCATCGGGCTCATCGGCGGCGAGCCGCTGATGCACCCGCGCTTCTTCGACTTCGTCGAGACCATCGGCGCCTCGGGGCGCAAGACGCAGCTGTTCACCAACGGGCTCGGGCTCTCGGACGAGGACACCGTGCGGCGCTTCCAGAGCGCCTCGCGCGGCAACTGCATCGTGCGCATGAGCTTCGAGGGCTTCACCGAGGACGAGTACGAGCACCTCGGCATCCCCCGCGCGCGCGAGCGCAAGCTGCGGACCTTGCAGAACCTCGCGCGGCTGGGCATCCCCGTCACCCTCTCGCACACGATCACCGCCGCCGAGCAGGACGACCCGGCGCGCCTGCGCCGCGTCATGCGCTCGCTCATCGAGCACGCGATGCGCGACCGGACGATCGGCGCGCTCAACTTCCAGGCACTCTCGGCGCTCGGCGCGTCGCGCGATCGCGCCTCGTCCGAGTCGATGTCGGTCGACCGCGTGATGGACCGCATCGTCGACGCGCTGCCCGTGCCGGTCGAGCGCAGCCACGTCTACGTCACCCAGCAGCTCGTGCAGTGGATCTCGCGCCTCTACGGGCTGCCGATGTGCAAATACCACCAGGCCATCGTGCTCGTGCAGAGCCGCGGCGCGTGGGCCAGCATCGACCACTACCTCGACTGCAAGAAGCTCGACCGCAAGCTCGAGGCGCGCGAGGGCGCCTGGCCGACCAGCCGCCTCGCGCTCGGCGCGGCGCTCGGCGCCGACGTGCTCTCGTGCATGCGCCCCGGGCGGCTCGGCGAGTCGGCCGAGCTCGCCGCCAAGCTGTTCGGGTTGTTCGCGCGGCGGCTCGACAACGCGAGCCTGCCGTCGTGCCTCTTGCCGGTGAACGCCGGCACGACGTGCGACCGCAACAACTTCGACGCGAGCATCGGGCGGCGGTGCGAGAAGTGGAGCTACTCGCAGCTCGGCGACCACGTGCACCCCGAGACGATCAGCCAGATGACGATGCGCCTGGTGCGCAAGCGCACGCTCGACGTCGTCAGCTGACGCGCGGCGCGCCTCTCAGGGGCGGGGCTCGATCGGCAGCATCTCGAGGTGCGGCGCGACCGCGGGCGAGGCGGGGAGGATCGGCCGCGCCGCGAGCATCGGGGCGAGCACCTTGGCGACGTGCTCGGCGATGAGCGCGTGGCCCGCGGCGTTCGGGTGCGTGCCGTCCGAGCGCATCCAGCCGTGGCGGTGGAACTCGGCCGGCTCGTGCCCGACGAACGAGTCGACGACGCGCGTCGCCCCGAAGCCGAGCGAGCGCGCGGCGCCGAGCGCCTCGTCGTACATCGCGCCGCACACCGGGTCGTCGAAGCGCTCGACGACCGGCAGCGTGGCGACGAGCACCTGGAAGCCGTCGATGTCGGCGTAGATCTTCAGCCGCTCGAGCGAGTTTCGGACGAGCAGATCGAACGTGTAGGGCTGGTCGAAGTGGGCCGACACGGTGCAGTTGGAGAAGCGCTCGAAGCGCAGCCAGTTGCTGATGGCCCCGAGGCGGTAGAGAAAGAAGCTGTTCGAGACGCGGCCCTGGGTCGGGTTCTGGATCCACGCGTCGTTGAGCACATAGGCGACGAGCACGACGTCGGGGCGGTACTTGCGGCCGACGCGCTCGAAGAGCCGCACCTCTTGCAGGGTGTTGTAGCCCTCGACCGAGAGGTTCACGACCTCGACCCTCTTGCCGGCCGGGGCGAGCTTGGCGAGCGCGGCCTCGAGGCGACGCGGGATGCGGTCGGCGGTCGGGACCGACGGGTCGTTGGGCACCGAGTCGCCGAGCACGACGACGCGGTAGGTGTCCGCCGGCTTCTCGACGGCGTGCGGCGTGTCGTCGAGCCTGTCGTCGCCGACCACCATCGGCTGGTCGGTCGGGTCCTTCTGCAGCACGACGCCGGCCTTGTAGTGGTAGCGAAGGAGCCGATCGGTCACGAACTCCATGCGCCCCTTGCCCGGATCGGGGTGGTACGACTCCTTGGCCTCGAACAGGAGCGTGACGGCCGGCACCCCGAACGCGAGCGCGAGGAGCGTCGTCCGCAGCGCGCCGTCGCGCAGGCGCGAGGCGAGCACGACCGCGAGCGCGAAGGCGATGACGAGCCCCGCGAACATGTCGGGGAAGAAGAAGTCCGGGTCGGTCGCGTACAGCGTCCACGCCTCGACGAGCGCGATCACCGCGAGCGCGGCGTAGAGCAGCGACGGGCGGCGCGCGGGCGCCTTCGGGCTCGAGGAGGGGGCGGAGTCTTCGCGCGTCGCCGGGGGCTGCATGGGCGCGCCGAGCCTACCAGCGCGGGATCGGCCCGGCCATCGAGGCCGCGCGCGCCGCGATCAGAGCGTGATCTTCTTCCAGTCGCCCGAGGCGAACTTCCACGTCATCGCGCAGGCGAGCCCCGCGATGTAGACGACGGCCGCCGCCCAGATGCCGACCAGCCCGAAGCCGAACGTGATGCCGAGCAGCCACGCGAGCGGCACGAGGCAGGTGAAGTGGAGCACCAGCTCGACGAGCATGACGTAGCGGCTGTTGCCGGCGCCGAAGAGCGCCTGGGTCAGGATCATGCCCACCGCGATGAGCGGCGTGCAGATGCCCATGGTGCGCATGGGCAGCAGCGCGGCGTCGCGGACGGCCTGGCTGTGGGTGACGAGCTCGAGGATGGGGCGGGTGAAGACGACGCCCTCGAGCAGCCCGACCACGCCGAAGATGACCAGGCCGAGGCGCACCGAGGCCCAGCCGAAGCGGGCGGCCTTGTCCGGGTCGCGCTCGCCGAGCGACTGGCTGACGAGCGTCGCGGTCGAGGTGCCGAACGCGAGGCACGCGGTGAAGGTGAGCTTGAGCACGCCGACGATGTCGGTGGTGGCGGCGCTGTTGACCGCCTCGCTGCCGCCGCACTGGCCGGCGACCACGGCCGCACCGGGCGCCGCCTTGTCGAGCCGCGCGACGATGAAGCTGAAGAGGCCGAAGCCGGTCATGACCGCGATGGTCGCGACGGCGCTCGGGATGGAGAGCTTGAGCACGTCGCGGATGATCGCCACCGAGAAGCGCCGCCGATCGAAGGGGCGGAACTCGCGGAACGCGGGCGTGAGCGCGAAGCCGATCATGATGGCCGCGCCCACGTAGGTCGAGACGAAGGCCGCGAAGCCCGCGCCGCCGACGCCCATGCGCGGGGCGCCCGCGTTGCCGAAGATGAACATCCAGCAGAGCAGGATGTTGAGCGCGTTCATCACGACGGCGCTGACGAGGTGCACCTGCGTCTTGCCGATGCCGTCGAAGAAGGCCTTGAGCGCGAACGTCACCGCCATCGACGTGATGCCGAGCAGGCGCCACACGAGGTACGAGCGCGCCTCGGCCGCGACCGCGGGGGGCAGGAAGCGCAGCACGTGCGGCACGGCGAAGTAGCCGAGGGCCGTGAACGCGATGCCGGACACGAGCGCGAAGGTCGCGGCGTTGAGCACGACCGCGCCTGCGTCGGTGGGGCGCCCCTCGGCGAACCTGCGCGCGGTGTAGACCTGCGTGCCGACGCCGATCGCCGAGAGCGAGCCGCCGAAGATCCAGAGGAGAATGAGCGACGGCAGCAGCGCGGCCTGGCCGTTGGACGACTCGGGGCACGGCAGGTGCGCGAAGAAGATGATGTCGATCTCGTTGACGATGCTCTGGGTGAGCATCGCCAGCACCGTCGGCGTCGCCAGGCGGAGGATGACCGCGTAGGGCGAGCCCGACGTCGAGACGCGTATGGACGAGGGGGCGGGCGGCGCGGCCATTCGAGCGCGGCGGTCTTACGCGACCGCGCGCGGCCGGGCAAGGGTGGGGCCCGCGGGCCCGCGCGCGCTCACCGGTCGGCGTGCTGCGCCAGACGCGCCTTCTTGCGCCCCGTCGAGGCCGACTCGAACGCGCCGTACTCCTTGAGCAGCGCGCGGGCCTCGTCGCACTCGGGGTGGTCCTCGAGCAGGTCCTCGAGCACGGCGACGGCGACCGGCCTGCGGCCGCTGTAGGCGAGCGCGCGCGCGAGGAACAGGCGCGCCTCGGGCTGCGCGTCGACGAACGTCCACTGCTCGGCGGCTCGGCGGGCCTCGTCCCACTGCCGCGCGGCTGCGGCGGCGCGCGCCCAGCCTTCGAGGGTGCGCGGGTCGTGGAAGCGAGCGGCGAGCTCGCGGTGGCGCGTGAGCGCGGTCGCCACGTCGCCCTTCTGCAGGGCCTCGTCGGCGTCGATCACGGCCTGCGCGACCGGGTCCGAGGGGGGCAGCGCGTCGCCGGCGGCGACCTCGGGCGTGGCAGGGGC
>CAITLX010000784.1 GCA_903893335.1 uncultured delta proteobacterium
CGACGACGTAGCGGTGCGCGTCCTTCATGCGCACGACCGGCCGCACGATGAACGCCCGGTCGGCGTCGGTCGCCGCCGACATGTCGAGCTCGGAGAAGTGCGCGACGCGCTCGCCCGTGTCGGCGTCGAGCACGACCGTGGGCGAGCCGTCGGCCAGCGACGCCGCCGGGTCGAGCAGCGTCGGCAGCCCCGTCACCGTCGCGCCCGGGAAATGCGCGAGCAGGCTCGCTCCGGGCGAGAAGCCGTCGAGCGTGGCGAACGGCGCCGGGTCGTCCTCGTAGTAGCCGGCGGGGTGCGGCAGCCCCGCGCGCGTGAACGAGAGGCGACGCCCGGTCGCGGTGGTCGGGTCGGCGACGGTGTGCGCGTCCGACGGGAACGGGAAGCCGCAGTAGGTGGGCACGAGCGGGTCGCACCCCTCGATGGGGCCGGGCTCGGTGCTCGTCGGCCCCGCGGCGGCAGCCGGCGCGTCGGACGAGGAGCTACACCCCGCGAGCCCGAGCCCGAGGGTGACCAGCAGCGGCGAGGCGAAGCGAGCGAGGCGGAGGACCGAGCGCATGGCACCGAGCCTACGCCACGACCACGACCGCGGGAACCTCGTCCGCGAAGGCGAAACTTCTGGAAGCTCTGCACTCGCACCGGGAGAAGCTGGAACGATTCAATCCTGCGTGCTATCAAGGCGTTGCGTTGGGGGCAGCGCAACAGGCGTTCCCTTGTCGATCCCCCGCGTAGGCCCTCACCCGCAGTTCTCGCCGCAAGCCTCGTCGCTGCGGCCCGTCATCGACGCCGACGTGCGGCGTCGCATCGGCGATCAGGCCAATTTCACGGCCCGCTTCGACATGCCCGTCGCGGTCTGGGCGTTCGACCTCCAGACGATGAGCATCGTGCGCGCCAACGCCGCCGCGCTCCGCCTCTGGGCCGCCAGCTCGGTCGAGGAGCTCTGCTCGCGCGCCTTCGACGACTCGAACTACGCGTCGCGCTCGCGCATGCTCGCCTACGTCCCCCTGCTCGACTCGGGCTCCGACGCGCAGGACCTCTGGGTCTTCCTCCCCAAGGGCGTGCCCACGGTCTGCCGCACCTGGTCGCGCTGGGCCGTCATCGAGCCCGACAAGCGCGTGCTGCTCACCTTCGCCGTGCCCGACCGCCTCGAGCCAGGCGCGGTGCGCGGCGTCGAGGCCCTGCGCCGCACCGCGGCGATGGTGACGCTCGTCTCGCTCGAGGGAGACATCCTGCACGCCAACCCCGCGGCGGCTGCCTGCTACGGCGTCGAGCGCGCCAACGTGGGCGCCTACGCCTCGCGCTTCGTCGCCGCCGACACCTGGCCGCGCCTCTGCGAGGCGACGCTGAGCGGCGCCGGCTTCGACGAGGACGTGCAGGTCACCGCCGAGCGCGGCGTGCGCTGGCACCGCGTCATCGCGCACGCGAGCCCCGACCCGGTCACGGGCCTCGACAGCATGCTCGTCAGCGAGGTCGACGTGACGCGCGCGCGCGACGCGGAGCGCGAGCTCTCGGTCGCCAACGCGCGCCTCGGCACCGCCGTCGCCACGCGCACGCGCGAGCTGCACACGGCCAACGTCCGCCTGCGCGGCGAGAGCGAGCTCGCGCAGGCTGCGCTCGACGCGGTCGACGCGCTCGTCGTCGGCGTCGATCGCACCGGCGCCATCTCGCGCATGAACCGCGCCGCGGTCGAACTGCTCGGCTCCGAGGAGCTTCTGCGCGGCCGGTCGGTCGAGGCGGTGCTCAGGCACGTCGAGCGCAAGTGGTTCGCCCAGGGCGACCCGCGCCCGCTCATCGCCGACCGCGCGGTGGGCGAGCACCCGCTGCACTCCGAGGACGGCCTCTTGCAGATCGTCTGGTCGGCCCGCTGGATCGGCGACGGCGACGCGGCCCCCTTCGAGCTCATCCTCACCGGGGTCGATGTCACCGAGCGCCGCGCGATGCGCGCGCGCCTCGAGGCCCAGGAGCGACTCGCCTCGCTCGGCACGCTCGCAGCCGGCATCGCCCACGAGATCAACAACCCCCTCGGGTGGATCCGCGCCAACGTCGAGTCGGCCCGCACCATGCTGCAAGAGGCCCAGGGCGGCGCCGTCACCGGCGCGCAGATGGAGACGCTGCTGCTCGACATCCTCGTCGGCTGCGACCGCGTCGCCACCATCGTGCGCTCGCTGCGCTCGTTCTCGCGCCAGCACGAGAACGACCAGCCCGTCGTGGTGGACGTGCCCGCGACGCTGCGCTCGGTCATCGCCATGGTCCGCTCGCTCGCGCGCGGCCGCACCACCGTCGTCGAGGAAATCGACGACCGCCTCTTCATCCGCGCCATCGAGGCGCGCCTCGCGCAGGTGTTCCTCAACCTGCTGGTCAACGCCGTGCAGGCGATGGACGCGGGCAACGCTGGCCACGAGCTTCGCGTGCGCGCCCGGCGCGACGGCGGCACCGTCGTCGTCGAGGTCGAGGACACCGGCCCCGGCATCCCCGACGCCGTGCTGGCCCGCATCTTCGAGCCCTTCTTCACGACCAAGCCCGTCGGCGAGGGCACCGGCCTCGGCCTCTTCGTCTGCCAGGGCATCACCAACAGCCTCGGCGGCGAGATCTCGGTCGAGAGCCAGGTCGGCGTCGGCACCACGTTCCGCGTCCGCCTGCCCGCGGTCGCGCCGCCCGACAAGCCCGTGCGGCGCACCTCGTCCACCTTCCCGCGCGTCACGCTGCCGGGCACCTCGCGCATCCTGCTGGTCGACGACGACCCGATGATCCGCCGCGCGATGCTGCGCCTGCTCGCCCGCCACGAGGTCGCCGCCGTCGACAACGTCGACGCCGCGCTCGAGATGCTGCGCTCCGGCGAGCGCTTCGAGCTGATCCTCGCCGACATCCAGATGCCCGAGAAGGGGGGCATCGACCTCTACCAGGCCATCGAGGCGCACCTGCCCGAGCTTCTGCCGCGCGTGCGCCTCATGACCGGCGGCGTCCTGTTCGACGGCATCGTGTCGCAGCTCATCGAGCGCGTGCCCGGGCTCGTGCTCTCCAAGCCCCTCGCGCGCAACGACGTCGAGACCGTGCTCGCCGTGCTCGGCCCCCGCGACCTCGGCTCCCAGCCGCCGTCGAGCTGAGAGCCACGCGCGACAGGTCGCTGGTCGCGGAGCGCGCCGTGCGACGGGTCGCAGGTTTCGGGGCGCAGCGTGCGAGACTGCGCGCCATGCTCCCGCGCCCCCTCTGGCTCGCCCCGCCGCTGCTCGCGGCGCTGGCGGCGGTCGCCCCGGCTGCGCGAGCCGAGCCGCCGCTCGCCTCGGAGATGGTCGCCCGCGAGGCGCCGCGCGCGCGCCTCTGGTGGCTCGGATGGTCGGCCGGCTTCGCCGCCGTCGCGTCGGCCGAGAGCGTCGTCGCCTGGGCGCGCACCGAGCACGAGCTTCGCGCCCCCGCGCAGGTCGGCACGGTGACCGCGCTCATCGGCGTCGTCTCCACCCTGGTGCTCGTCCCCCCCGTGGTGCCCGGCGCGGCCACCGTCGCCGCTGCGCCACCGGCCGAGCGCGAGCGCGTGGCCGCCCAGGTGCTGCGCGACGAGGCCGAGATCGAGGCGCTCGGGCGCTCCTGGCTCGCGCACGCGGGCGCCTTCGCGGTCAACGCCTCGGCGGCGGCGTGGCTCGCGTGGCACGAGGACCTCCCCGCGCAGGCAGCCGCCGGGCTCGCCGTCGGCGTGCTCGTCGCGGAGACGAAGATCGCGACCCAGCCCGTCGCCGTGCGCGACGCGGTGGCCGGCTGGCCCCCGCAGGTCGCGCTCGCCCCCTTCCCGCTCGGCGTGGCGGTGGTCGGCGCGTTCTAGGGCTACCGGTAGCCTCGCGCGCGCAGGCGTCGGCCGGAAATGGCTACCGGTAGCCTCGCCAACGCGTCACGCGGCCGAAAATGGCTACCGGTAGCCTCGTGGACGCGCCGCGACGCCGGAGGATCGCCACCGGTGGCCTCGCGCGCGCGAACGAAGGCTGAAGACGGGCTACCGGTAGCCTTTTCGACGGCTGGCACGCGCTCGGGAGGCTACCGCTGGCCTTTTCGAGGCCTCGGGCGCGCTCTGGAGGCTACCGCTGGCCTTTTCGAGGCCTCGGGCGCGCTCTGGAGGCTACCGGTAGCCCTTCGACCGCGCCGTCAGTGCGAGGCGAGCGCGAGGCCGAGGGGCATGCGGCCGACGGCGTCCTCGACGAGCGAGCCGAACCAGAGCCACTTGCCCGACTCGAGCACCGAGGTGATGTGGCCGTACGCGTCCGCGCCGCCGTACTGGAGGTTGGCCACGAGCTTTCCCTGCGGGTCGAACGCGAACACCATCGCGTAGTGCGGCGAGCGGTCGCCGACGCGAGCCAGCGCGCGGGCGAGCGTCTTGCGCGCGAAGGGGCGCCCCGAGGTCGTGTCGAGCGTGCGGTCGCGCGGCGTGTACATCGCGATCCAGAAGCGGTCGCGGCCGTTCCACGTGATGTTGTCGGGGAAGCCCGGCAGGTTGTCGAGGAAGACCTCGTCTTGCCCGGCGCGCGGCCCCGCGAGCCAGTAGCGCCGGACGCGGTACGCGCCGCTCTCGGCGACCAGCAGGAAGGCGTCGTCGGGCCCGAGCGCGACGCCGTTGGCGAACTCGAGGCCCGCGAGCAGCACCGTCGCCTGCCCGGTCGCGAACTCGTAGCGGATGAGGCGCCCGTGCGCGCCGTGCTCGAGGATGTCGTCGACGTCGTGGCCCCAGCCGAACTTCGTCGAGGCGTCGGTCAGGTACGCGAAGGCGCCCGCGCGGTCGATGACGACGTCGTCGGGGAAGCCGAGCTTGACCCCGCCTGCCTCGACCGCGAGCACGCTGAGGCCGACGCTCTCGTCGAGCGCGACCAGGCCGCGCACGGCGTCGGCCACGATGAGCCGACCGTCGGGGTGCACCGCCATGCCGAGCGGACGACCGCCGCCGTTGGACAGCACGCGCGCGCTGGTCGCCTCCTCGGCGAAGCGCACGATGCGGCCGTCGAGGTAGCCGGTGTAGAGCGAGCCATCGCGCCCGACGGCGATGGACTCGGGGCCGTGCCCCTCCCCCTTGAGCACGCGCTCGATGGGGCGAAGCCGCGTGTTGGACGCGTAGGGGCCCGTCAGCAGCGACGGCGGCTTCGGCGCCTCCCACGCGACGGGCTCGACGGCCGTCGGCTTGGAGAAGAGGAAGACCGCGAGCGCGACGACCACGAGCAGGAGCACGACGAGCGCGCGCTTCACGCGAGCGCTCCCGCCGCAGACGCCGTCGCCGGGGGCCCCGACCAGCAGATGTCGACGCAAGGGTTCACGCAGCCATTCTAGCGGAGTTGGGGGCCCTCTGCGCCCGCTCGCGCCACATTCGTGCGCCCCGCCCCTCGGCCGCTCGTCGGGCCTCCGTCGGCCCCCGCCCCGGCGCGCTCCGCTCGCCTGCGGCTCAGCCCCCCGCGCGCGCGACGATGCGCCCGCAGCGCCACTCGAGGTAGGCGACGACGAGCCAGAAGCGGCGGAACGCGGGGTTGTTCGTCTGGCCGCGGTGGTAGCGGAAGTAGATCTGCTGCGCGATCGCCGCGAGGCGAAACAGGCCGAACACCTCGTAGAAGGGCCAGCGCGACACGTCGCGCCCGGTGCGCTCGGCGTAGCGCGCGACGACCTCGTCGCGCCGCAGCATGCCCGGCAGGTGCGTCGGCTGACGGCGCAGCACGCGCATGGCCCAGTCGTCGTCGGCCTGCACCCAGTAGGCGAGCGCGCCGCCGAGATCCATCAGCGGGTCGCCGAGCGTCGCCATCTCCCAGTCGAGCACGCCGATGACGCGCGTCGGCGCCTCGGGGTCGAGCACCATGTTGTCGAGGCGGAAGTCGTTGTGCACGACGCAGGTCGCGACGTCGTCGGGCGCGTTGCGGTCGAGCCAGGCGCGCACGCGCGCGAAGCTCGGCACGTTCCAGGTGCGCGCCCGCTCGTAGCGGTCGGACCAGCCCTCGACCTGCCGCCGCACGTAGCCCGCGCCCTTGCCCAGCCCGCCGAGCCCGGCGGCGACGGCGTCCACCTCGTGAAGCTCGACGAGCCTGTCGACGAAGCTCTCGCCGAGCGCGCGCGCGTCGGGGGCGCCGAGCACGAGGCCGCGCGGCAGGTCGGCGCGCGGGATGACGCCCGCGATGCGCTCCATCACGTAGAACTCGGCGCCGATCACGCTCGCGTCCTCGCAGAGCGCGACCATGCGCGGCACGTAGGGGTACACCGGCCCGAGCGCCTGCTGCACCGCGTGCTCGCGCCGCATGTCGTGCGCGCTCTTGGCCTTGGTGCCCGCCGGCGGGCGCCGCAGCACGAGATCGCGGTTGTCGTAGCGCAGGCGGTAGGTCCAGTTCGACGCGCCGCCGCGAAACTCGGTCAGCTCGGGCACGCCCGCGAGCCCGGGCACGCGCGCGCGCAGCCACGCGTCGATCACCGCGACGTCGAGCTCCTCGCCCGGCCGCACGGCGCCGGCGCGGTCCTCGTAGGGCGAGCGCGGGGGCTGCGCGGTCACGCGTCGCGCGTCCGCGCCTTGGCCAGCTCGATGCGCGCGATGAGCCCCTTGTGCACCTCGTCGGGGCCGTCGGCGAGGCGCAGGCTGCGCGCCTGGATGAAGAAGCCGCCGAGCGGCGTGTCGCGCGTGAGCCCCGCGCCGCCGTGCATCTGGATGGCGTCGTCGACCACCTGCTGCAAGACGCGCGGCGCGACGACCTTGATGGCCGACACCTCCGTCATGGCGCCCATCGCGCCGAGCGCGTCGAGCTTCCACGCGGCGTAGAGCGTGAGCAGCCGCGCCTGGTCGATCGCGATGCGCGCCTCGGCGACGCGCTCGCGGTTGCCGCCGAGGTTGAGCAGCGGCTTGCCGAACGCCGTGCGCGCGAGCCCGCGGTCGATCATCAGCTCGAGCGCCGCCTCGGCGGCGCCGATGCAGCGCATGCAGTGGTGGATGCGCCCCGGCCCGAGCCGCCCCTGGGCGATCTCGAAGCCCATGCCGAGCCCGGCGATGACGCTCGAGGCGGGCACGCGCACGTCGTCGAAGGTCACCTCGCCGTGGCCGTGCGGCTCGTCCCACTCGCCGAACACCGGGAGCATGCGCTCGATGCGCACGCCGGGGGCGTCGAGCGGCACGAGCACCATCGAGTGCTGGTGGTGGCGGTCCTTCGACGCGTCGGCGGTGCGCCCCATGAAGATGGCGACCTTCGCGCGCGGGTTGCCGAGCCCCGAGGCCCACCACTTGCGCCCGCGCAGCACGACCTCGTCGCCGTCGAGGGTGGCGGTCGCCGCCATGTTGGTCGCGTCCGACGACGCGACGCCGGGCTCGGTCATGGCGAACACCGAGCGGATCTCGCCGGCCAGCAGCGGCGTGAGCCAGCGCGCCTTCTGCGCCTCGGAGCCGTACTTGTAGAGCACCTCCATGTTGCCCGAGTCGGGGGCGTTGCAGTTGAACACCTCCGGCGCGAGGAAGCTGCGCCCCGTCTCCTCGGCGACCAGCGCGTAGTCGAGCGTCGAGAGCCCCCCGCCGAGCACCGGGTCGGGCAGGAAGAGGTTCCACAGCCCCTCGGCCTGGGCCGCGGCCTTCAGCTCGTCGACCAGGGGGTGGACCTGCCAGCGCGTCCAGTCCTCGCCGTTGCCGCGCGCGGCAAGCTCCCTCCAGTAGCGCCCCTCGACGGGCGCGATGCGCTCTCGGATGAACCGGCGAGCGCGGTCGCGCGTCTCGCGTGCCTTCGGGCTGGGCTCGAAATCCATGGGGGGGGCTCCGCTCGGCCCCCCTCGTAGCACGTCGCGCGGGGCCACCGGGAGCCCCGCACGGGGGGCTCGCACCGGAACACACGCGCAGTCTCTGCGCGTCGGTCGGAAATTCCGCGCGTCACAGGCGCCGACGCGCGCCCCGTGCGCGCATTCTCACGCGGTTTCGGGCACATCCACACCTGGCACATCGGTTGCTGCTGAGGCGCGCCCAATGGACGACCTCGTGATCGGCATGGCCGGCTCAGGCGGCGACGGAATCGTCAGCGCCGGCGAATCTCTCATCTCGGCTGCGACCTACGAAGGCTACTACGCCATGATGACCAAGAGCTTCGGCTCCCAGGTCCGTGGCGGCGAGTCTTCCTGTCGCGTCCGGCTCTCCACGCACCGCGTGCTCAACCCGGGCGGCGCGCTCGACGTGGCCATCGCCCTCAACTGGGATGACTTCCTCAAGTTCGGCGCCGAGCTTCCGGTCGCCGGCACGACGATCGTCATCTACGAGTCCAAGACGGGCGTCGCGCCCGACGCGCTCCCGCTGGTCGGGGTGGCGCCGCGCGAGGTCTTCGCGGTCCCCATCGGCGAGCTCGCCAAGCAGGGCGCCGGCAGCGACAAGGCGAAGAACACCGTCGTGCTCGGCCTGCTCGCCGGCTGGTTCGGCCTGGCGCGCACGTCGATCCTCCGCGGCCTTCGCAAGAAGTTCATCAAGAAGGGCGAGGCGCTCGTCGCCGCCAACGAGAAGGCCTTCCAGCTCGGCGAGCAGTACGCGAAGGAGCACCCCCTCGCGACCCCGCGCGCCATGGACGCCCCCGGCGTCCAGCCCGGCAGCCGCCTGCTCACCGACGGCAACGACATGGCCGCCGCCGCCGCGCTCTTCGCGGGCTGCGAGTTCTTCGGCGGCTACCCCATCACCCCCTCCACCGAGGTGATGCAGTTCTTCAACCGCGAGGTGTGGAAGTACGGCGGCGCCGTGCTCCAGTGCGAGGACGAGATCGCCGGCATCGGCGCGGCGCTCGGCGCCTCGTTCGCGGGCAAGAAGTCGATGACGTCCACCTCGGGCCCCGGCCTCTCGCTCAAGAGCGAGATCATGGGCCTCGCGAGCATCGCCGAGCTCCCCCTCGTCATCATCGACGTGCAGCGCGGCGGCCCGTCCACCGGCCTGCCCACCAAGAGCGAGCAGTCCGACCTCTTCGCCGCCGCCTACTCGGCGCACGGCGACGTGCTCCGCCCCGTGCTCGCCCCGACGTCGGTCGCCGACACCTTCGACGTCACCGTCGAGGCGTTCAACATCGCCGAGCGCTACCAGACGCCGGTCATCATCCTGTCCGACCAGGAGGTCGCGCAGCGCAAGGAGACGGTCGACCCGATCGACCCCGCGCGCTTCACGATCGAGACGCGCCGCGTGCCCACCGCGGCCGAGCTGACCGACTACCAGCGCTACCGCTTCACCGACGACGGCGTCAGCCCCCTCAGCCACCCCGGCATGCAGGGCGGCAACTACCAGGGCGCCGGCATCGAGCACAACGAGCGCGCCAACCCGACGGCGAGCGGCAAGCTCCACGAGCAGATGAACGCGAAGCGCTTCAAGAAGCTCGCGCCGCTGCAGCGCCGCAAGGACCTCTTCCACATCGACGGCAACCCCAAGGCGCCGCTCGCCCTCATCTCGTGGGGCTCCATCGCGGGCGTCACCCGCGAGGCCTACGAGGCCGCGCGCAAGGAGGGGCTCGACGTGAAGCTCCTCGTGCCGTGGCTCGTCTACCCCGTCGCCGAGGAGATCTACCGCGACTTCTTCTCGTCGGTGCGCTCCGGCTTCGTCGTCGAGCAGTCCTACCAGGGCCAGCTCTACCGCATCCTGCGCAGCTACGTCGAGGTGCCCGCAGGCGTCGTGGCCTTCTGCCGCAGCGGCGCCAACCCGATCCAGCCCGGCGACGTCCTCGCCAAGCTGCGAACCGCTTCACTCACGCTTCAAGAGCCTGCCGTGCAGGTCCCCGTGGAGGATTGACCGTGCCCACCTCCGTCGCGGCGCTCGCCGCCTACCAGTCCAAAGACTTCAAGAGCGACCTCAAGCCCATCTGGTGCCCCGGATGCGGCGACTTCGGCGTCGTTCAGGCCATCTACCGTGCGCTCGCGGCCATCGGCCGCGCGCCGCACGACATCGCGTTCGTCTCGGGCATCGGCTGCTCGAGCCGCATCCCCGGCTACACCACGGCCTACGGGTTCAACAGCGTGCACGGTCGCGCGCTGCCGATCGCGCAGGGCATCAAGCTGGCCAACCCCGACCTGCTGGTGCTCGTCGCCAGCGGTGACGGCGACGGCTTCTCGATCGGCGGCGGGCACGTGCCCCACGCGGTGCGGCGCAACATCGACATCACGTACATCGTGATGGACAACCAGATCTACGGCCTCACCAAGGGTCAGCTCTCGCCGACCTCGCCCAAGGGCCTCAAGACGGTCACCTCGGAGTACGGCTCGCTCGAGGAGCCCGTCAACCCGCTGATGTACATGCTGGCCTACGGCGCGGGCTTCGTCGGCCAGGGCACCCCGGCCGACATGGCGGGCCTCGCCGACGTCATCGAGCAGGCCACGCGCTACCCCGGCTTCTCCTTCGTCAACGTGCAGTCGCCGTGCGTCACGTTCGGCGAGGACGACGACCAGGTGAAGGACCACCGCGCGAACATGAAGTCGCTCGCCTCGCTCGGCCACGACCCGACCGACCGCCTCGCGGCGATGGGCCTCGCGCAGGGCTACGGCACCGACCTTCACACGGGCATCTTCTACAAGAACCCGAATCCGCCGCCGACCTTCGACGCGCAGATGCGCGTGCGCCAGGCCGAGCTCGCGCCCAAGGCGCTCCCGCGCGAGCGCATCCTCGACATGTTCGTGCAACGGTAGGAGACACCGCCGTGACCAAGACCCGTTCGATCGACTTCTCCAAGCTCGGCCTGCGCGACGCCCTCGACCTCGCCACCATCATCGAGGAGGAGGCCAAGGAGCGCTACCAGGAGCTGGCCGACCAGATGGAGCTGCACCACAACGCTGCGGCCGCTCACTTCTTCCGCTTCATGCACGACGTCGAGGTCATCCACGAGCGCAAGCTCTTCGAGCGTCGCACCGCGCTGTTCGGCAAGGAGCCCCGCACGGTCGACCGCGGCATGATCTTCGACATCGAGGCGCCCGACTACGACAGCGTCCGCGCGACGATGACGCCGCGTCAGGCGCTGCACACGGCGCTGGCCGCCGAGGTCAAGGCCTTCGAGTTCTTCGAGGCCTCCCTGCCCTCCGTGACCGACGCCGACGTCCGCGAGCTCTTCACCGAGCTGCGCGACGAGGAGCTCGAGCACCAGGGCCTGGTGCAGAAGCAGATCACGGCGCTGGCCCCCGACGACGCGATCACGACCGAGGACATGGGCGACGACCCCGTCGCGCAGTAAGCTGGTGCGCAGCGCGCGCTACGCGCCCGAATGAGAGCAGGCGCGCCAGGCGCAGGGAGGACGATCATGCTGCTGAGCCAGATTCGCGACGAGCTCCTCGCCCAGCACGCGGAGCTCCGCACCATGATCGACACGCTCACGCACATGCTCGGCCGCTGGAAGGCGGGCGAGGCGGTGCGCGACGACGTCGAGGGCACCCTCGGGCTGCTGGCCGACGCCTTCCGCACGCACAACGCGCGCGAGGAGGAGCTCCTCGGCGACGTCATCCGCACCATCGACGCCTGGGGCCCCGCGCGCGCCGACATCATGACCGACGAGCACGCGCAGGAGCACGCCGAGATGTACGACGCGCTCGTCGGAGCGCACCGCGCGCCCGACGCCGCGGCGGCCGAGGTCGTCGTGCGCCAGGTCATCGAGCGCCTGCTCGACCACATGGTCCGCGAGGAGAAGACCTGCCTCTCGGAGCAGGTGCTGCACGACGACCCGTTCGCCGCCGACTACTTCGGAGGCTGACGCTCACGGCGGGGGCGCGCCGTCGGACGGCGGGAGGAGGGACGGCATCGTGAGCGAGGGGCTTCTCAACTCCCCGGGCCATCCGGTCACCTCGACCGTGCTGCTCGACGCCATCCCCACGCCCGTCTTCGTCAAGGACCGCGCGGGGCACTTCCTCGCCGTGAACCTCGCCTACGAGGAGATCACCGGCCTGCGGCGCCACGACGTCGTCGGACGCACCGTCTACGATCTCTACCCGAGCGACCTCGCCAACCGCTACACCGACGCCGACGAGGCGCTCTACGCGGCGGGGCCCACGCAGACCTACGAGGTCCCGCTCGCGCTGCCGAGCGGCGAACGCCGGGCGCTTCTCGTCTGCAAGCACGTGTTCGCCGACGCGCACGGCGCGATCGCCGGCTTCATCGGCACCTTCACCGACGTCACCGACCAGCGCCACGCCGAGCGCTCGCTGCGCGAGGCCAACGAGCGCCTCGAGGCGCGCATCCACGAGCGCACGCTGGCGCTCGCGCGCGCCAACGCGCTGCTCACCTCCACGCTCGAGGCGACCGCCGACGGCATCCTCGCGGTGGACGCCGAGCGGCGCGTCGTCGCCTACAACGGTCGCTTCCTCGCGCTCTGGGGCATCGACCCCGCCTTCGCGCGCACGGCCGACGACTACGGCCTGCTGCAGGTCGTGCTCGGGCAGGTCCGCGACCCCGACGCCTTCTTGCGCCGCATCGGCGAGCTGTACGCCGGCTCGGCCGAGCACTCGGACAACGACATCGAGCTGCGCGACGGCCGAGTCTTCGCGCGCCACTCGCTGCCGCTGACCATCGGCCTCGAGCCGCCGGGGCGCGTGTGGAGCTTCCGCGACATCACGCACGAGAAGCAGCTCGAGCTCGAGATGCGCCACGCGCAGAAGATGGAAGCGGTCGGGCGCCTCGCGGGCGGCGTCGCGCACGACTTCAACAACCTGCTCACCGTCATCCTCGCGAACGCCAGCCTCGTCGCCGAGGCGCTCGACGAAGACCACCCCGCGCTGCCCGACGTCTCGGAGATCCACACGGCGGCCGCGCGCGCGGCCGACCTCACGCGCCAGCTTCTCGCCTTCAGCCGCAAGCAGGTCGTCACGGCCAAGCCCGTGGACCTCAACGCCGTGCTCGGCGACATGCACCGCATGCTCACGCGGCTGCTCGGCGAGGACATCACCGTCGCGCTGCACTGCGCGCCCGACCTGTGGCCCATCAGCGCCGACCCGGGGCAGGTCGAGCAGATCATCGCCAACCTCTGCGTCAACGGGCGCGACGCGATGTCGGTCGGCGGCACCCTCACGCTCACCACGCGCAACCTCCCCGCGCGCGAGAGCGACGACGACGCACCCCAGGGGTCGGTCGAGCTCTCGGTCCGCGACACGGGCGCGGGCATGAGCGCCGAGCTTCGCCAGCGCATCTTCGAGCCCTTCTTCACCACCAAGGAGGTCGGCAAGGGCACCGGCCTCGGGCTCTCGACCGTGTTCGGCATCGTCACGCAGAGCGGCGGCACCATCGACGTGCAGAGCGTCCCGGGCGAGGGCTCGACCTTTCGCCTCTCGTTCCCCCGCGCCGAGCGCTCCGAGGGCGTCTCGGCCGGCGCCCGCGCGAGCCGACGCGCGCCCGTCGCGAACGCGACGCTCCTGCTGGTCGAGGACGAGCCCGCGCTCCGGCGCGTCGTCGCGCGGCAGCTTCGCGCGGCCGGCTACGTCGTGGTCGAGGCCGGCGACGGTCGCGAGGCAGAGCAGATCGCCGCGCGCCACGCGCTCCCGTTCGATCTGCTGCTCACCGACGTCGTGATGCCGCACATGCTCGGCGGCGCCCTCGCCGCGAGCCTCTCGGCCAGCGGCAAGGCCCGCCGCGTGCTCTTCATGTCCGGCTTCGCGACCGAGCTCGACGGGCTGCCCGACGACGCGCGCGTCGTCGCCAAGCCCTTCCAGACCGAGGCGCTCCTCGACCGGGTGCACGAGGTCCTCGCCGAGAAGCCCCACCGCTGACGCGCGCCGCCGCGCGGCTCAGCCGCCGTCGAGCACCTCGCGCACGCGCGCGAGCAGCTCCGCGCGCGCGAAGGGCTTCGGCATGATCACCACCTCGGACGCGAGCGCCGCCTGGCCCGCCAGCGCGTCCGCGGCGTACCCCGACATGAAGAGCCGCTTCACCTCGGGGCGGATCGCGAGCACCCGCCTCGACAGCTCCACACCGCTCATGCCGGGCATCACCAGATCCGTGACGAGCAAATCGATCGCCCCGGCGTGCTCGGACGCGATGCGGACCCCCTCGACCGGGCTCCCCGCGGCGAGCACGACGTAGCCCTGCGCCTCGAGGATGCGCCGCGCCACGCGCAGCATCGCCGCCTCGTCCTCGACGAGCAGGATCGTCTCTCGCCCGCGCCGGGGGGTGTCCACTGCGCCGCCGCTGGGCCGCTCCTCGGGGGGGCCCACGTGCCGAGGCAAGTGGACGGTGAAGGTCGCGCCGTCGCCGGGCGCGCTCGACACGTGGATGAGCCCGCCCATCTGCCGGACGGCGCCGTAGACCGTGGCCAGGCCGAGGCCGGTCCCCTCGCCTACCGCCTTGGTCGTGAAGAAGGGCTCGAAGACGTGATCGAGCACGTCGACCGCGATGCCGGCGCCGTCGTCGCGCACCGAAAGCCGGACGTACTCGCCGGGCACGAACCCGCCGTGCGCGGCGCAGTACGCTTCGTCGAACGTGTCGTTGCCCGTCTCGATCACCACGCTGCCGACGTCCAAGATCGCGTCGCGCGCGTTGACGCAGAGGTTGGCGAGGATCTGATCGAGCAGCGACGGGTCGGCCTCGACCAGCCACAGCCCCCCGGCGGGTTGCCACTCGATCTGGACATTCTCGCCAATCAGCCGCTGGAGCATCCTCAGCATTCCGCTGACGGCGTCGTTCAGGTTCAGCGGCTTGGGCGCGACGGTCTGCTTGCGCGCGAAGGTCAGCAGCTGACGCGTCAGGTCCGCCGACCGCTGCGCCGCCTTGCGGATCTCGAGCAGGTCCGCGTGCAGCGGCAGCGCCGGTGCGACCTCGCCGATGGCCATCTCGGCGTAGCCGAGGATGGCGCCGAGCATGTTGTTGAAGTCGTGGGCGACGCCGCCGGCCAGCCGCCCGATCGCCTCGAGCTTCTGCGCCTGCTGAAGCTGGGACTGGAGGTCGAACCGCTCGGCCTCCGCTTGCCGCCGCTCGCTCAGGTCGAGCGCCGACGAGAGCAGGCGCGGCACGCCGTCGAGCCCGATGAACTCGCCGCTGTACAGCACGGGGACGACGTGGCCGTCCTTGGCGCGCATCTCGAGCTCGATCGTCGCGCCCTTGCCCCCTTCGGACAGATGCCTCAGCAGCCGCGCGCGGTTGTCGGGGGTGATCCACCCGATCTCGAGCGCGCTGCGGCCGACGACCTCCTCTCGCGTGAAGCCGGAGACGCGCAGGAAGGTCTCGTTGACGTCGAGGTAGACCCCTGTGCCCATCTCGCTGATGGACATGAGCGCCGGCGCGTCGCGGAAGGCCGCCGCGAACCTCCGCTCGCTCTCGACGAGCGCCTGCCCGGCGAGCTTGCGCGCGTCGATGTCCATCGCGATACCGACGTAGCGCTCGACCCGCCCCTCTGCGTCACGCAGCGCCCGCGCCTGCGAGCGCATCCAGCGCGTCGCGCCGCTGGCGTGCACGACGCGCCACTCGATGTCGATGTCGAGCCCTTCCGGGGTCGTCTTCGCGAGGTAGTCGAGGGTCGGCTGCCGGTCGTCGACGTGCACGACCGACAACCACGCCTCGAAGGAGGGAGCCACGCCCCCGCGCTCGAGCCCGTAGAGGCGGTAGAGGTCGTCGGACCAATCGCTGTTCTCGTTCGTCTTGACGTTCCACTCCCAGGAACCGGCGTTCGCCGCGTCGAGCGCGAGGGTGAGCCGCTCGACCGTGGTGGCGCGCTCGCGCTCGCGGCTCCTGCGCTCGCCGATGTCCTGCACGTGCGACACGAAGTGCAGAGGGGCGCCCTGTGCGTCGCGCACGAGCCCGACGTTGAGCTGCGTCCAGACCTCGCCGCCGTCCTTGCGGACGAAGCGCTTGTCCATCTGGTAGCCCGACCGTCGCCCCGCGAGCACGTCGGCGACGAGCGCCAGGTCGTCGGCGAGATCGTCGGGGTGGGTGATGCTCTGAAAATCGATGCCGAGCAGGTCCGCCTCGGGCCAGCCCACGATGGCGCAGAAGGCCTCATTCACCCGGAAGAAGCGACCGTCGGGAGAGACGAGCACCATGCCGATGGGCGAGCCGCCGAAGGCCTTCTCGAGCCGCTCGGCGCTCAGGCGCCGGGCAGCCTCGACCTGGCGAATCTCGAGCTCGGCCGCGGCGCGTATCGCGACGAGCGCGAGCGTGCGCTCGGCGAGGCCCGACTCCTCCATCGGCGCGCGCGAGATGAGCGCGATGAGCCCGATGGGCTTGCCGCTCGAGCCCCAGAGCGTGACGCCGAGGTAACCCTCCGCCTTCATGTCTTGCAGCACCGCGTCGTTCGGGAAGAGGTGGCGCACGCCGCGCGGGAAGCTGCAGACGTTCTTGCCGACGACGTCGCCGCAGGGGGTCTCTTTCAGCGTGTACGACACGTTGTCGTCGAAGCGGCCGTCGAACCAGACCGCCTCGGTCTCGGCGCTCAGCTCGTCGCCCGCGAGCCGGTCGATGCAGACGAAGTCCACGCCAAGCTGCTCGCCGAGGAAGCGCGCGAGCGCGCGGAAGATGTCCTCGCCGGTTACGAGCCAGGGCGCGGCGGCGAGGAACTCCTTCGCGTCGTCGAGCCGCTTGCGGGCCGTGATGTCGAGGAAGGTGGCGTAGGCGCGGTACGGCGTCGCCTCACCCTCGCGGAAGAGCGGAACGGCGCTGACCTCGATCCAGCGGGCGCTCGCGTCCCCGGCGTTGTGGACGCCCATCGTGACGCCCTCGACGCGCTGACCGGTGCGCAGCGCCACCATCGCGGGGTGCGTCTCTCCGGGGAACGGAGAGCCGTCGGCGTGCACGGCGCGCCAGCGTGGGTCGATCGACGTGCGCCCCTGTAGCTGCGCGAGCGACAGGCCGAGGATGCGCTCTGCCGCTGGGTTTGCTGACGAGATGGAGCCGTCGGCGTCCTGGTAGACGATGCCGAACGTCACCGAGTCGAAGAAGCCGGCGTCGACGCCTCCTCCCGCTCGCTCTCGAACCCCTTCCACGCGAACCGCGTCGTCTGCCCCCATCGGCATGCCCTCCCC
>CAITLX010000785.1 GCA_903893335.1 uncultured delta proteobacterium
CCTCGCGGTTCGCGGCGTAGTAGGCGCGCTGCTGGGCGCGGACGACCTCGTGGTTCGCGGCGTTGCGGGCGCGCTCCTGGGCGCGACGGGCCACGACGGTGCACTCCGAGCACCGCTTCTTCTGTGTGTCCCTCCGCCGAAACTCCTCCACCTTCCCGCACGCGCACCAGAACAGCGTCGCCTTCGCGGTCGGCTTGGGCGGGACGTAGTGGAGGTGGAGGTAGTCCGCGATCAGCCGCTCCAAGTGCTCCTCGACCGACAGCCGCTTACCGGCCGACGTCATCAGCCGCTCGTTCTTCCCGACGGCGATCTTGTGCCCGGTCGCGGCTTCGACCTTCTTCTTGATCTCGGCGACGTCCATCGTCACCAACTCGCCCGCCTCGTTCCGCGTCACGATGCGCTCGCGCGCCTGCAACGCCCGCAGAAGCGGGTAACCGATGCCTGCGTTGACGAACTTCGAGAGCTTCGCGCTCATCGCAGCCCCCTCGCGCTCTCGACGTCGAGCACCTGCCAGCGCCCACCGCGGCCGGGCCCCCAGACGAACCATGCGTAGTCGGCAGAGTCCGTGCCCCCGCCGGTGAACGACGGGCGCCTGGGCAGGACGTAGACGTCCGCCGGGGCGGCTCGCCAGAAGGACGCGCGCGCCTGGCTCGCGAGCATGCCGAGCCGCAGCAGCGCGGCGGTCGTGCCACGGTGCCCGTCCTGCGCGTCCAGCGCGCGCTCGACGAAGCGCAGCGCCAGGCGGAAGGGCGGGTTCATCACCACGAGCGCGTGCGGGATGGCCCAGAAGTCCTCGCCCTCGGTCAGCGCGTCGCAGACGAGCACGTCGGCGCCCGGGATGGCGGCCGCGCGCTCGCCGTCGATCTCCATCGCATCGACGAGGCCACCGAACCCCCCGTCGAGCAGGGCCTGGATGATGGCGCCATCGCCCGCGCAGGGGTCGAGCACGCTCCCCGCGGCGGGTAGGTGCGGCAGGATCGCGCGCGTGGCCCACGCCGGCGTGCGGTAGAAGTCGTCGACCGGTCGCACGGTGGCGACGCCGTCGGAGCGGGTGCGCGCGGTGGAGCTCACGAGCGTTCTCCGTCGTGGTCGGCGCCGCTCGTGCCCAGCTTCTCGAGCATCGAGCACTTGCGCGTGATCGCCTCCGCGAGCGAGACGTCTCCGGCGAACCACGCGCGGCCGACGACGCTGCGCGCGATAGCAACCTCGCGCCGCATCTCGTCCGCCTGCCGCGTGACCTCCGCGAGCTGCGCGTAGAGCGACATGTTCGCCCGGCGCAGCTCGTCGCGCTCCCGCATGACGTGCTCACACAGACACGTCTCGCACACGCGCTTCGGCTCCGCCGTGAGGCAGTCCGCGCCGAGCGTGCCGCACTTCTCGCACTTGTCGCGGCCGCTCACTGCCGCCCCTCCCCCGCAAGCCAGCGCAGCAGCCCCGCCGCGGCGATGCCGCCGAGCGCAGCGCCCGCCGCGTGCGGGTCGATCGGGGGAACGGCGGGGGGCGGCTGGTGCGCCCCCAGGTCGTGCTCGTCGCGCTGCTTCATTGTCGGCCTCCCTACTCGTCATTCGTGAGGTGCTGCGCCGGGTACTTCTCCGCGACCCGGCCGCGCGGTGCGCGAACGCTCAGAACGGGATGTCGTCGCTTGCGGCCGCGCCAACGGCCGGAGCCGCCGCCGGCGCAGGACGCGCCGCCCCGTTCGGCCTCGGCTGTCCAACCGCCTGGCCACCCGCCTGGCCGCCCGAGGCAGACGCGACGATCTGGCCCATCATGCGGGCCTTGAACGCGGCCTTCTTCGCCGCGTCCATCTGCAGCTCGGGCGACACGCCGCCGGCGAGCGAGTTGACCCACTGCACCTTCGCCGTGACGCGCGCCTCGCCGTTCTTCTCGTACGTCTCGTGCTCGACGACGATCTGCACGTCCGCCGAGCCGAGCCCGGTCGTGTCCGTCACGTCGGTGCCCGGGAACGTGCAGCCGCAGTGGCGCTGTGCCTCGATCGTGCGCGCGCTGGTCTTCTCGGTGAAGTAGCCGTCCCACGGGACCAGCGAGCCCGCGTGCTCGCCGTCGACGATGGCGAAGGCCACGTGCACGAAGTCGGTGCCCTTGTTCGGAGACGTGCCGTACTGCGCGCTCTCGGCGCGCGCCCTGTAAGTGCCCTTGGGAATCATCTTGGTGTGCTCCTCTTCAGTCGGTGGTTTCTGGGTGCAGCGCCTCGCGGACGACCGAACGGCGGGCGTCCGCGAGGTCACTCAGGCAGCTCAGGCAGCGGCGCCCGCGGTCAGGACCTTGCCGCGCAGCCGGTCGAGGCCGCGCGCGAGCTCGGCCGCATCGGTCGCGACTGTCGGCAGCCAGGCGGCGACGGCCGCGCGGGTCTTCTCGTCGACCTGGGGCAGGAGCTGCTCGATCTCGGCGCGCAGCGCCTCGGGGCTCGCCGGTCGGTGTGCCGCGACACCGGCGGCGAAGTCCGCCCACGACAGCGGGATCGCCGGCGGCAGGTCGTACCGGTTCTTCGCGTCCCACGCGGCGCGGTGGACCGTGTGCAGCACGCGCGCGCCGGTCGACAGGCCGCGCGTGCGCCCGTCCTTCTCGACGGCGTAGGTCTCGTACTGCGCGAAGAGGACCGCGTCGCACCACTCCTTGATGAGCCCGCTGGTCCGCGAGTGCAGCTTCAGCTCGTAGCGGTCGTAGTCGTCGCCCTCGGGGTTCTTCCACCCCTTGATCCACGAGTGCCCGAGCAGCACGACGTGCATGCCCCGCGCGGCGCGCAGCCGGTCGAGCCGCGCGAGCAGCGTGCGCCACAGGTCGAGCGCGGCCGCGTAGCCCTTGCCGTAGCCGAACGACTCGATATCGGGCTTGGACCCAGCCCGGCAAACCTCGGCCCAGCAGAGCGGCTCGAGCCAGTCGAGCGTGTCGATCGCGAGCGTCCGGTACGGGTGCTCCTGGGTCGTGAGCGTGTCGACCGCCTCGAGCGCGTCGGCCCAGCACGTCGGCTCGGGGAAGCGAGCCACCTCGAGGTGCGAGGTGCCGTCCTCGGCGCCGAGGAAGATCGGCGAGGGGGCGCCCGCGGCGAAGGTCGACTTGCCGATGCCCTCGACGCCGTAGCAGACGACGCGGATGGGCTTCTCGAGGCGCCCCGACTGGACGGCGGCGAGGGTCATGCGGCCAGCGGGCCGCGAAGGGACGGGGGACTTGGGGACGGAGGCAGCGTGCATCGGAGGCCTTCTCTTTCGGCTGGGTGGGTGTCAGAACGGAAGGGGTGCGAGGTCGGGCGTGGGCGCGTTGGCGGGGCGGGCGTCGACGTGCGCCGCGGCGCTCGGCTCCGCCTGGGCGAGCTCCTCGTGCGCGGTCTCCGCGCGGCGGAACCGCTGCGCGTCGTCGAGCGAGGCGGCGCCGGTGCAGACGTCGAAGAACTCGCACGGTCGCGAGTACCGGACGCAGGCGTCGGGGTTGCGCGGGTAGCGCCCGGCGAGCTCGGCCTCGCGGATGAGGCGCGCGGTCTGCCAGGTGTCGAACATGCCGTCGCGCAGCTCCTCCTCGAGGCGCACGACGAAGCCGCGCTGGTAGTACCGGTCGGGGTTCTCCGCGATGTCGGCGCGCAGCCGCGCGCGGAACTCCTCCGGCGTCTCGGCGCGCGCCTGCAGCACGTAGCCCGAGGCCGCGTCGCTGCTCTCGCGCCACTTCTTGCCGTCCTTCGTGCGCACGCGCTCGCCGGCGGCGTTCAGCACGATCTTGACGCCGTCCTCGTCGGTCAGCGGCACGCTCGCGGGCCGAATCGACGGCTTGCGGATGACGTCGTAGAGGCAGCCGGCCGCGTCGAACCCGGTCGACTGCGCGCCGACAAAGTAGGTCGAGATCTGCGAGTCGATCCGCAGGCGCTGCCAGTAGGTCGAGCCTGGCCCGATGTCCTCGGACGTCGTCTTGTGCTCGACCAGGAGCGGCTCGCCCGCGGGCGCGCCGCAGCCGAGCGGCGCGAGCGCCTCGACGCCCGCGTCCATCTTCCCGCCGAGCCGGAACGTCCTCGACGCCGCGCCCGTGGCGGGGTTCACCAGGTCGGCCTCGAACTGCCGCTCGACGAAGACCGTGCGGACGGGCTCGTCCTGCCAGCGGAAGTGGTAGCCGCGCAGCAGCTCCTCGACCGTGACCTGCGCGATCGCATCGACCTCCGTGCCGGGTGCGGGCTGCAACGCGGCGAGCGTGCGGTCGAGTCGCTCGTCTCGGCCCGCGCTGTCGAGCGAGGTCCACACCTCGAGGCCAGCGTGCGCGCTCGTGCCGAAGCGCATCGCCTCGGCCGTGGCGACCGGGCGGACGCCGAGCACGTAGCGAAACTGGTAGAGGCGGTGGCAGAGGCGGAAGGCCTTCGCCGCGCTGTTCGTGACGAGCGGCAGGCGTCGCTCGGGCGCGACAGCGGGCGCGGGCGCCGGGATCGTGTCGTGGGAGGCGGTCATGGTCAGGCCCCCTTCCCGCGGCACATCGGGCAGCGCAGCGCAGCCTCCGGGCCCCCGCCCGATCCGCCGCAGGCGGCGCAGGTGCGCGCGTCGTCGATGCAGTCGTCGCACCACCGCTCGTCGCCGACGACGGCGTGCAGGTCGTCGTCGCTGCCGACCGGAAGGGTGCACCGGTCGCAGGTGAGCGCCGGGTCGGCGCAGACGACGCCGGCGCGGTCGGGCCAGCCGAAGTGGCGCGCGACGGTATCGGTGGCGACCCGCGCGTCCGGCGCAGCGGCCATCGCGCTCTCGTCGCCCCGCGTCACGCGGAAGATGCGGAGGAACTGCGCGGGCGCGGTGGCGGAGGTAGTGGCGGTGGTGGCGGAGGTGGCGGTAGCGGAGGCGGAGGCGGCGGTGGTAGCGGAGGTAGCGGGGCTCTGCGTCATGGTGGTGCTCCGTTCGGTCAGTTGATCGCGGCGCGGCCGAGGCCGCAGAGGTCGAGGTGGGCTCGGTAGACGCCGACCTGCCCGTCGCCCCAGCGGCGCAACGCGGCCTCGACGGTCGGCACGTCGCAGCGGTCCCACGCGGCCGCGAGCTCGCCGCCCATGTCGCGCGACGTCGCGAGCACGGCGACCAGCTGCCGCAGCGTCCAGCTCGGCACCGCGCGTGCGGCCGCGTCGAGCAGGGCGAGCGGTCCGGTGACGCGCCCGCTCACGCTTGCACCCGCGGCGCCGGCTCGCTCGCCAGCAGCTCGACCGGATCGGAGTGGCGCGAGTGGGCGTCCTCCCGGTCGCACTCCGCGTCGACGACCTCGACCCACGCGGGGGTCAGGCCGATGGTGATGCCGTGGCAGACGATCTCGGCGTAGATGGGGCGCATGGTCAGGCTCCGGGGTGAGAGAGGCGGCGGCGCGATGCGGTGACTTCGCTATCACTAGCTATCGCTAGCGCGCCTGTCAAGCCCGCGAGCAAATTATCGCCGGGCGCACTCGGGGCGCGGTTCTGCGGCACCAGTTGACGACGCTCCGGCGTCCGCGCGACGCTCCCGGGCCACATGGAAGCCATCGGTCAAGTCATCGGCTACGTCATCGTCGCCGCGGCCCTGATGAGCCCGTTCCTGCTCGGATGGTTCGCCGTGCGCGTCTACCGCCTGAATAAGGGCCTCCGAGCTGAGCTCGCGCGCCTAGCCCCTGTCGCGAACGTCGACGCGTACATGGCGCAGGCAGCCGCGACCTATCAGCAGTGGCAGGCGGCAACCGCGTCGCTGCAGGCTCAGCACCAGGCGCTCACCGCCGATGTTGCGGCGCTCGACGCTGAGGCGTTCCAGCTCGCGGCTTGGCCCCCGCTTCCCGCCCACGACTTCGGGGCTGCGTCGGAGTACGAGCAGCAGCTCGGCCAGATCCGCGACAGGCAAGAGCGACTGGTCCGCAGCGGGACCGCAGCGGCGCTGGTCGGCTGGCATGCGCCAGCGGACGCAGCCGCGAAACGCATCCTCGACCGGGCGCTCGCCCTCGTCCTACGCGCCTTCAACGGGGAGTGCGATGCGCTCATCGAGCGCGTGCGCGCCGACACGCTCGCGACCTACGAGCG
>CAITLX010000786.1 GCA_903893335.1 uncultured delta proteobacterium
CTGCAGGCGGGCACGGTGTGGATCAACCAGTGGAACGGCTTCGACGACGCGGCGCCGTTCGGCGGCTACAAGCAGTCGGGCTGGGGTCGCGAGATGGGCGAGCAGGCGCTCGAGCTGTACACGCAGACGAAAGCGGTCTGGGTGAAGCTCTAGCCCGCTCGCGGACGCGAAGGCGGTCCTGGGTGAACCCCTGGCCCGCGCCCGGAGATTCTCCTCTCCGGGCGGGGTGAGCGGCGCGGCTCAGTGG
Organism: uncultured delta proteobacterium; assembly: GCA_903893335.1. GTDB lineage: Bacteria > Myxococcota_A > Polyangia > Polyangiales > Polyangiaceae > CAITLX01. Next base: position 248 of record CAITLX010000786.1, read on the forward strand.
AGCGTCGAGCAGCCGAGCTGGATGTCGACCTGGCTGCCCTGCGGGCCGTTGAGCAGCTCGTCGCAGGTGGCGGGGCACATCACGAGGCTCTGCGGGTTCTGCGGGTCGTCGTAGTACCAGCCGGGGCCGCCGTTGCAGGCGCCCTGATCGGTGACTTGCTTGAACGTCTCGGTGGGCGAGCCGTCGCCCGGCGTGTACTTCACGTTGACCTTGTTGGTGTCGACGACGCCGACGGCCGGGGTCGGGACCTTGTACTGGCACGAGAGCGCCGCGCCGCGGATCTGGTTCATCGCGTCGAGGAACTCCTGCGTCGCGTTGCCTGCGCCGACCATGATGGCCTTGCCGCCGCCGCCCGGCGTCGCGATGTCGTTGAGGTTGGTCAGCGACTGGCCCGAGCCGAGCACGCCGATGACGAACGTCTTGACCGACGGGTTGCCCGCGGCAGCCGGCCCGGCGATCTGCTGACCGATGACGACGGTGTCGTCCTCGTTCGGCACGTCGCTGCACACCGACGACGGCTCGCCGTCGGTCGCGAGCACGACGATGGTGGTGTGCGTCGGGTGCGCGATCGCCCACTGCTTGGCGTGGGTGACGGCGCCCTTGAGCGCGGCGTAGGTCGGCGTGCCGGTGGACGGCGAGTGGAGCGTCGAGTTGTTGAGCGACGCGGTGAGCTTGGCCGCCGCGTTCGGCAGCGTGTCGATCTCGATCTCGGGCTTGGCGTACTTCGTGTAGTCACACGAGTCGCCGCCGAAGGTGTTCGGGTCCTCGATCGCGAAGTACTGCAGGCCCACGCCGAGGCCCGCAGCCTCGGGCGCGCTGACGAACTGCGTGAGAGCGCTGATCATGGCGTCCCACTTCGAGCTGCCGCCGCCTCCGCTCGGGGGGCTGCTCATCGAGCCCGACTGGTCGACCATGAGGTACATGTCGAGCGGGACGAGCTCGGCCTTGCGCGTCTCGCCGGCGCAGGCGCCTGCCTCGTCGAACTCGGCGTCGTTGTCGGTCCCCGCCTCGAAGAGCAGCCCGCCGGTGCCTCCGCCGCCGTTGGTGCCGCCGCCGCCGCCCGGGCGCGCGTTGGACGTGCCGTTCGCGCTGCACGCTGCGAGGGCGAGAAGGCTGACGGAAGCGAGAAGGCGGGGGACGAGGGTACGGGCGAGAGACATCGAGGACCTCCGGGCGTCGGCGTGAAGGACGCTGAACGCCGTTTGTCGATGCTAGCGCGAAACGGCCCCGCCCGGGAGCCCCGAACGCCCAGGCGCTCCCGACGGGGTCAGCGCCAGCCGGCCGGAACGACGTTGAGCGAGACGCGCTTCTTGCTGGCGGCGGCGCTCGGAGGGCGAGCGGGCCGCGGGCCCTCGCCGAGGAGCTCGCCGACGAGATCGTAGTCCGATGCCTGCGTGACGACGACCCGCCGCAGGGTGCCCGGCTCGGCGTCGCCGCCCGAGAGGTAGACCTGCCCGTCGACCTCGGGCGCCTGGCCCGCGTGCCGCCCCATGATGACGTACTCGTGCTCGTCGCTCGCGCCCTCGACGAGCACGTCGAGCTCGCGACCGATCAGCGCGGCGTTGAGCCGGTGGCTGATGCCGCGCTGCAGCGTCATGAGCTTGCGGTAGCGGCTCTGCGCGGTGCGGGCGGGGACCTTGGCGTCGAGGCTGTGGCTGGCCGAGCCGTCCTCGTCCGAGTAGCGAAACGCCGCGACGCGGTCGAACGAGGCCCAGCGCACGAAGTCGCACAGTTCGTCGAAGTCGGCCTGCGTCTCGCCCGGGTGGCCGACGATGAACGCGGTGCGGAAGACGAGGCCGGGGACGTCGCGGCGCAGGCGCTCGACGACGCGGCGCAGGCGCGAGCCGCCGTGGCCGCGCTTCATGCGGCGGAGCATCGAGTCGGACGCGTGCTGCAGCGGCATGTCGACGTAGGGCACGACGCGCGGGTGCTGCGCGAGCAGCTCGACGAGCGCGTCGTCGAGCGTCTCGGGGTAGAGGTAGAAGAGGCGCACCCAGCGGATGCCCGGCACGTCGGCGACGCGGCGCACGAGATCGGCGAGCGTGCCGCGCCCCTCGGCGGCGAGGTCGCGCCCCCAGCGCACGGTGTCCTGCGAGATGAGGTTGATCTCGACGGTGCCCGCGGCGGCGAGCCGCTCGACCTCGCGCACGACGTCGTCGGCGGCGCGCGAGCGCTGCGTGCCGCGCAGATCGGGGATGACGCAGAACGAGCAGGTGCGGCTGCACCCCTCGGCGATCTTCACGTAGGCGCTCGCGCGGCCCGTGCTGATGGCGCGCGGGTCGGCGGCGCGCTGGAGCCAGTCGGCGGGGTGGCCGACGAGCATGCGGCCGGCGGCGTCTCCCTTGTCGAGGACCTCGGCGAGCTTGAGCATGTCGCTCGAGCCGAGGAAGTGATCGACCTCGGGCAGATCGGCGGCGAGCTCGCCGGGGTGGCGCTGCGAGAGGCAGCCGGCGACGACGAGGCGCTCGCAGCGGCCGGAGTCCTTGAGCGCGGCCATCTCGAAGATGGTGTCGATCGACTCCTTCTTCGCGTCGCCGACGAAGCCGCAGGTGTTGACGACGATGACCTCGGCGTCGGCCGGGTCGGCGACGTGGTCGAGGCCCGCGTCGCGCGCGACGCCGTACATGACCTCGCTGTCGACGCGGTTCTTCGGGCAACCGAGGCTCACGAGGTGGAAGGTGCGGCGGCGACGCATGAGGGCCGGAGAGTGTAGCCGATGGCGGGCGAGGCGCCGCGCCGAGGCGCGCCGGGTCGAGCGGAAGGCCCACCGCCACGGCGCTTGTGGTATCGATTGCGCGCCAAGGAGGACTGCCATGAACACGCTCGCTCGGGTGTCGGTGTTGGGTGTCTCGTTCGCTTGCGTCGGAGCTTGCTCCGGGTCCGCGAAGGTCGCGGTCGTCAAGGCTCCTCCCGCCGCGAGCGCCGAGGCGGCCGAGTCGGCCGAGGCGTCCGACGTGCCGCTCGAGAAGGTCGCTCCTGGCGCCGTGAAGCCCGCTGCCGCCAGCTACGGCTACGACTTCGACGAGGACGATCTGCGCTGGAAGCGCCCGCGCAACGCGCGCCCCGACGACGAAAATGCGAAGGCGCGCGAGGCGGGGCGCCTGCCCCCGGCCGACATCCAGGCGGCGCTGCGCGCGCAGGCCGCGAGCAAGATGCTCGGCTGCTACGACGAGGGCAAGAAGCGCGACCCGAAGCTGAACGGCACCATCGTGCTGCGCTTCACCGTGACGCCCGAGGGCAAGGCTGCCCTGGCGCGCGCGGGCGAGTCGACCGACCTCGCCGACGCGGTCGCCGTCGGCTGCGTCGTGCAGACGCTCTCCGGCGTGACCTTCCCCAAGCCCGCAGGCTCGGGCGTGACCGTGCTCTACCCCGTCAAGCTCGCCAGCGGGCCCATCCCGCTCGCCGAGCGCGTGGTCGGCACGTGGAAGTTCGACTTCACGGGCGAGCGCCGCGCCAAGGTCGAGGCCGACCTGAAGAAGAAGGCCGGCAAGGACGCGAAGAAGCTCGAGAAGTTGATGAAGGACGCCGAGGCCGAGGCCGCAGCGTCGCGCTTCGAGATCACGCGCAACACCATCGCGAGCAAGGTCGGCGACCAGGTGCTGTTCCGCGTCTCGTACCAGCAGGTCGGCGAGAAGGACGGCGCGCTCACCGTGAAGATCACGGGCAAGCCCGACGGTCACGCTCCGATGGCGCCGGGAGCCGAGATCGTGCTCGCCGGCGACAAGGGAATGCTCTCGTTCGAGGGCGACGACGCGATCGTGATGCGCGACCCGAAGAAGGGCGCGCTCAGGTTCAACAGGCAGTAAGGGGCGCGCTCAGGTTCACCAGGCAGTAGAGCGCGCGCTCGGGTTCGAGCGGCACCAGCGGGGTGCGTTCGGATGACGGTGGCGGCGGGCGGACGACGTCCCGTCGGCGGGGGCCTGCTCGTTTACCTGGCTCTCGGGGGCGTGTATCACCCGAAGAGTGTGGAATCTCACGAGTGACGCGCGACGCCCGAAGACGGTCACGACGGGCGTGCGGGTCGAGGTCGGGGAACGAGGGCCGGGCCCTCGACCCAATCGTCGGCGCGCGTGGTTCGCGGTGCTCGTCGCGGTGGTGCAGGTCGCCAGCGGTTGCGGCACCTCGGCCGACCCGGGCGCGCGCCTCGATGCCGCGCTGAGCGGCCGGCTCGACGCGTCGGCGAGCCCCGCAGCAGACCCGCGCGGCACGACACGGGCCAGCCTCGACGCGGCCTACATCGCTGCGCGGCAGGCCGAGGGGCGCGCGGACCCCCATCTGCATTTCGTCGCGACCGCGACGGGGCGCGAGTCGCACAACGCGCTTCACGGGCTCGCGACGCGGCTCTCGGCCGACGGGGTCGCGCTGCGAGGCGACGCGGGCGCGTGGCAGGGGAGCCTGACGACCCGGGCGCTGCGCTGCGACGGCGGCACGACGCGCGTGGGCGCGACGGCGCTTCGTGCCACGCGGCAGGAGCCGAACCGCGCGGCGCTGGCGCGCCTGGCCGGGGACATTCCGTTCGAGGAGTGGGTCGTGAACGGGCCGCTCGGCGTCGAGCATGGTTACACGTTTCCGACCGACCCCTGCGAGGGCCACGGGGCGCGCGTCGTGGTCGAGGTGGCGCTGAGCGGGCTCGCCGCGCGCGGCGGCGGGCGGGCGCTGACGCTGCACGACGCGACCGGTGCGCCGCGCGCTCGCTACGCGGGAGCCTACGCCGAGGACGCGAAGGGGCGGCCGCTCGACGTCGCGCTGACCGCGACCGAGGGGCGCCTCGAGATCGCGGTGCAGACCGAGGGGGCAACGTGGCCCGTGGTCGTCGATCCGATGGTCAGCACGCTCGAGTGGAAGCTCACGCTCGCGGGAGTGGCCGCGAGCGCGAGCTCGGAGAACCCGGTCGTCGTCCGTGGCGACATCGCCGTGGTCGGCTCGCCCGGCACTCAGGTCGTGACGAACGCGGAGCAAGGGGCGGTGTACTTCTTCGCCCGCTTCGCAGGCGCCTGGAGCCAGATCGCGCAGGTCACCGCGTCCGATGGCGCGGCAGGCGATCACTTCGGCAAGGCGTTGGCGTTCGACGGAGCCTCGCTGGTGGTCGGGGCGCCGGATTACATGCCCGCCTACCAAATCGGCAAGACGTACTTCTTCGTCGGCAGCGGCGGTAGCTGGACCCAGCAGGCGATGATCGCCGCCAACGACACGCTGGCTCCGTTCGGCAACATCAACCTGCAGTTCGGCCGCTCGGTGGCCGTGGCCGGTGACCTCGCGCTGATTGGTGGCTACCAGCGCTCGAGCGGCGGACCGGCTGGCCCCGGGCGCGTCTACGCGTGCGCCCGGACGGCCGGCGTCTGGGCGCTTCAAGCGCGGCTCGAGACCGCGGATGCAGCGAGCGACAGCTTCGGCAGCAGCCTCGCGCTGTCCGGCACGACGGCGCTCGTCGGCGACCCCGGCGCGGCGAGCGGCGCGAACACGGGCGCGGCGTATGTGTTCGCGCAGATCGGTACGGCGTGGAGCCCGCAAATGCGGCTGGCCGCCGCCGGAGGCGGCACCCACGAGGTATTCGGTACGTCGGTGGCGCTCGCGCCGGACTCGTTGCTGGTGGGTGCGCCGGGGGTCGCCGACACCGCTCCCGCCGGCGCGGCGTACGCCTTCGCGCGCAGCGGTGGTGGGTGGGGCGCTCCGCAGCGACTCATCGCGAGCGACGCCGCGACGGGAGACGCCTTCGGCGCCGCGGTCGCGATCGATGGTGCGCTCGCGCTGGTCGGAGCCCCACGGACGTCGGGGTCGTCGTCTCCCGGCGCGGCGTACGCGTTCGGGCGCAGCGGCATGGGCGTCTGGTCCCAGACGGCGATGGTCCTGCCGTCGGCGAGGACGGCCGCCGACCATTTCGGGTCGCGGGTCGCGGTCAGCGGGACGACGGGCGTGTTCGGCGGGGCCACGGGCGCGCGCGTGTTCTCGGTGACGGCCGGCGCGTGGTCGGAGGGCTCGGCGCTCGCGCTGCGCGAAGCCTCGGCGGGGTTCGGCGGGGCCGTGTCGGTGAGCGGCGAAGTGGCGATCGTCGGCGCCCCGCAGTCCCAGATGGGGAGCAAGGCGAGGCAGGGCGCGGCGTATGCATTCCATCGCGTCACCTATGGCTGGGCGCAGGAGGCGAAGCTGTGGGCGACCGACGGCGCGGCCGAGGCGCTGTTCGGCAGCGCGGTCTCGGTGAGCGGCAGCACCGCGCTGATCGGTGCCCCGGGAGCCGACGGGGCGCCCGCGGGAGCGGGCGGTCCAGGGGCCGCGTACGTCTTCACGCGCTCGGGCACGGCCTGGCAGCAGTCGAAGAAGCTCGTGCCCAGCGTGCGCGGCGCGCAGCCGGACGACTTCGGCACCGATGTCTCGCTCGACCGCACCGTCGCCGCCGTGCGCGCGCGCGTGTCCGGAGAGCTCTGGATCTTCGAAGGGAGCGGGTCGGCGTGGGACGAGAAGGCGAGAGTCTCCGGGTACAGCTCCGGGCTCGCGAGCGGCGTGTCGGTGTCGGGCTCGAGGGTGCTCACCTGCCAGCGCCCCGGCTACGCAGCGGTGCTCCTGCGCGCCGCGTCGGGGACCTGGGCCTCCGAGGGCGGCATCACGTTCAGCAACGGTTGCGTCGGCGGGTTCTGCGATTGCGCAGTCGCGCTCAGCGGCGACACGGCGCTCGTGTCGGCTCCGAGGGAGAGCGTTGGCCAGGCCGCCCTCGCTGGAGTGGTCAACGTCGCCGTCCGTGGGGCCCAAGGCTGGAGCCAGGTGGCCACGCTGACGGCGAGCGACGCGGCGGCGTCGGAGATGTTCGGCTCGGCGCTGTCGCTGGAAGGCACGACGGCGCTCGTCGGCGCCCCGGGCGCCTACGGAAACGCCGGACGTGGATCCGCCTACCTTTTCTTGCAGAGCGGCTCTACCTGGGAGCAGCAGGCGAAGCTCGAGGCGAGCGACGGGGCCTCGGGCGACCACCTCGGCGCGGCGGTGGCCTTCCAGGGGGGCACGGCGCTGCTGGGGGCCGTCGGGGCGACCGTGAGCGGGCAGTCCGCCGCAGGCGCCGCCTACGCATACGCCGTGCATGGGTTCGGCGGCGAGGTGTGCACCATCGACGACTCCTGCGCGAGCATCTACGCGTGCGTCGATGGGGTGTGCTGCACCTCGGCGTGCTCGGGCGCGTGCGGCGTCTGCTCCGCATCGCTCGGGGCCTCGGCGGACGGCATCTGCACTCCGCTCCAGCTCGGCGCGGCTGCGTCGCCGACCTGCGCCTCGAACATCCTCTGCGACGGCGCCGCGACGACCTGCCCGGCTTCGTGCACGACCGACGCCCTCTGCCCCGCAGGCATGTACTGCACCGTGGCCGGCACTTGCGTCACGCAGCGCCTGAAGGGGAGCGCCTGCAACCTCACGAGCGATTGCAGCCCGACCCAACAAGGCACCTGCCGTGAGTGCGCGTCGGGCAACTGCGCCGACGGCGTCTGCTGCAACTCGGCCTGTGGCGGGGCGTGCGATCGCTGCGACCTCGGGGCCACCACGGGCACCTGCTCGGCGGTCTCCGCGTCGTCGGTGACCGGCTGTGGCAGCGGCTCGGTGTGCGACGGCGCGAGCGCGACCTGTCCCGCGATCTGCACGGGAGATTCGGGCTGTCAGGCGAGCTGGTTCTGCGATCTGGCCGCTGCGCCGCACGTCTGCCGGTCGCAGCTCGCTACCGGGGCTGCGTGCGCGCGGTCGGCCCAGTGCGCGACGGGCTTCTGCGTCGACAGCGTCTGCTGCAACACCGCGTGCTCGGGCCTCTGCCAGGCGTGCAGCCAGGCGGCGAAGACCGCGGGCGGCGACGGCGAATGCGGCGACGCGAAGGCGGCGACCGACCCGCACGACCAGTGCTCGGTCGAGGCGCAGAGCACGTGCGGGCAGAACGGCTCGTGCGATGGCGCCGGGGCGTGTGCCTCGTGGGCGCTCTCGGCCGCGACGTGCGGCAACAACGTCTGCAGCACCGATCGGCTCCAGTCGCTCGCGCAGACGTGCACCGGCGCGCGGACGTGCGGAACGCCGTCCGGCACGACGTGCGCGGCGTACAAGTGCGTGCCCTCCAGCGGCCAATGCGGAACGGCGTGCTCGGCCGACGGCGACTGCCTTTCGGGCTATTACTGCAACGGATCGAGCCTGTGCGTGGGCAAGCTCGCACAGGGAGCCGTCTGCACGGCCGCAGGCCAGTGTGCGACGGGCAGCTGCGCCGACGGCTACTGCTGCAACACCGACTGCTCGGCTGCGTGCGACGCGTGCGCCGCCACGCTCAAGCAGTCGGGCACGGCCAACGGCACGTGCGGCGCTGCGAAGAGCGGCACGGCGGGCGTCCCGGTCTGCGCGGGGAGCGTGCTGTGCGACGGCGCGAGCACGGCCTGCCTCGCGTCGTGCGCGAGCGACGCGAACTGCCCGGCCGGCGACTATTGCACCTCGGCGGGCACTTGCTCCGCGCAGAGGGCGCAAGGTGCCGCGTGCAACGCGACCAACGACTGCAAGCTCGCCACCTGCGCGGAGTGCTCGAGCGGCCACTGCGTCGACGGCGTCTGCTGCAACACGGCCTGCGCGGGCGCCTGCGAGGCATGCACGGGGGCCCTGAAGCAGGCCGGGACGCTGGACGGCACGTGCGGCCCGGCTTCGGCGGGCACCGCCGGATCGCCCGCGGCGTGCGCCGGGGCGGCGCTGTGCGACGGCACGAGCGCGAGCTGCCCCGGGGGGTGCTCCTCGGACTCGGGCTGCCCGAGCGGCACGTACTGCGCGACGACCGGCGCGTGCGTGACGCGGAAGGTGCAGGGCACCGCGTGCAACCTCGCGAGCGACTGCAAGGTCGCGGGCGGATGCTCCGAGTGCGCGAGCGGCTACTGCGCCGACGGGGTGTGCTGCGGATCCGCGTGCACCGCGCTGTGCATGGCGTGCAGCAGCGGCAAGACCGGTGGGCTCGACGGGACGTGCGCGGCGGTGACGGCCGGTAGCGACCCGGACGCCGAGTGCAACCTCGGCGCGAGCGGGACGTGCGGCCACGACGGCTCGTGCGACGGAAAGCCGTCGCCGGCGTGCGCCTACTGGGCGGTGGGCACGAGCTGCGGCAACAACGTCTGCAGCTCGGACAAGACGCAGACCCTGGCGCAGACGTGCGTCGGCGCGAGCAGCTGCCAGACCTCGGCGACGGGGACGACGTGCAGCGCCTACAAGTGCGTCGCTGCGAGCGGGCAATGCGGCACCTCGTGCTCGACCGACGCCGAGTGCCAGAGCGGCTTCTACTGCGACGCCGCGGGCGCGTGCGTCGGCAGGCTCGCGTTGGGTTCGACGTGCACCGCCGCGACGCAGTGCACGTCGGCGAGCTGCGTGGACGGCTACTGCTGCGACAGCGCTTGCTCGGGGGCGTGCGATGCGTGCGCGGCGGCGCTCAAGCAGTCGGGGACCGGGAGCGGCGCGTGTGGCGCGACGAAGGCGGGCAGCGCCGGGTCGCCGGTGTGCGCGGGCAGCGTGGTGTGCAACGGGGTGAGCGCAGCTTGCCCCGCGTCGTGCGCGAGCGACGCCGCGTGTCCGAGCGGGACGTACTGCACCGCCGCCGGGACTTGCGCGACGCAGCGCGTGCAGGGCGCGGCGTGCAACGTCACGGCGGACTGCAAGACGTCCGGAACCTGCGCGGAGTGCGCGACCGGAGCCTGCGTGGACGGGGTGTGCTGCGACACGGCGTGCGGCGGCGCCTGCGAGGCGTGCAAGGCCTCGCTGAAGCAGTCGGGGACGCTCGACGGGACGTGCGGGGCGGCGACGTCTGGTACGAGCGGAACGCCTGCGTGCGCGTCCGCGGCGCTGTGCGACGGCTCGAGCACGAGCTGCCCGGGTGGGTGTACGTCCGACGCGAGCTGCCCGACCGGGATGTACTGCGGCACGAGCGGCGCCTGCCTGACGCGTCGAGGGCAGGGCGCCGCGTGCGACCTCGCGAGCGACTGCAAGGTCGCGGGCGGGTGCGCCGAGTGCGCGAGCGGGTACTGCGTGGACGCCGTCTGTTGCGACAGCGCGTGCACAGGGCTGTGCCAGGCGTGCGCGGGCTCGTCGAAGACGGCCGGCGCCGACGGCGTGTGCGGTAGCGCGAAGGCGAGCACAGACCCCCACGACCAGTGCGCGGGCGAAGCGCAGAGCACCTGCGGGCAGAACGGGTGGTGCAATGGCGCCGGGGCGTGCGACACCTGGGTGTCCGGTACGAGCTGCGGCGGGGCGACGTGCGTCGGCAACGAGAGCCGGCCGCAACAGTGCACCGGAGCGCGGACCTGCGGGTCGGTGAGCGGCACGGCGTGCGGGACCTACGCGTGCAGCACGACGAGCGGCACCTGTGCCACGGCGTGCGCGAACGACTCCGCCTGCGCGAGCGGCAGCTACTGCGACGCAGCCGGGGGTTGCGTCGCCAAGCAGGCGGCTGGGGCCCTGTGCGCCCGCTCGGGCGAGTGCGCGCTCGGCAACTGCGTGGACGGCGTCTGCTGCGACACGGCCTGCGCGGGTCTCTGCCAGGCGTGCAGCGCCTCGAAGAAGCGCCAGGGGGCGGATGGCGCGTGCGGCGTCATCGTCGCTGGCGCCGACCCCGACAGCGAGTGCGCCCAGCAGGCGCCCAGCACCTGTGGTCAGAGCGGCCTCTGCGACGGCAATGGCGCATGCGCGACCTGGCCGGTGGCGACCGACTGCGGCAACGGCACCAACGCGTGCAGCGGCAACCTCGTGGTTGGCAAGGTGTGCACCGGACCGAACGTCTGCACGCTCGCCAGCGCCGGCGTGGACTGCGGCGCGCAGCGGTGCGTGAACGGCGTCTGCGCGACCTGCACGACGGCGGCCGACTGCGCGAACCCTGCGGTGAGCTACTGCGGCGCGGGGGGGCAGTGCCTCGCGAAGAAGTCGCCGGGCGACGCGTGCGGCGCGGACGCGGACTGCGCGACGGGGCACTGCGCCGATGGGTATTGCTGCGACACCGCGTGCGCGGGGCTCTGCGAGGCGTGCAGCGCGACGAAGAAGGGGGCGGCCGGCAACGGCGTGTGCGGCCCTGTAGCAGCGAGCAGCGACCCGGACGGCGAGTGCGCCACCGAGCTCGCGGCCACCTGCGGGCAGACGGGCCTTTGCGACGGCAACCGCGCCTGCGCGGTGTACGCGGTGGGCACGACGTGCGCGAGCGCCGTGTGCGTGGGCAACGAGAGCCGCCCGCGCACCTGCGCCGGGTCGCTGTCGTGCTCTGCGAGCGCGAGCGGCACGAACTGCGGCGCATACGCCTGCAATGCCACGACGGGCACCTGCCAGACGGCGTGCGCGACCGACGCGGAGTGCTCGAGCGGGAGTTTCTGCAGCGGGTCGAGGTGCGTCGCGCTGCTCGCGCCAGGCGACGCGTGCAAGGCCGCGAGCGACTGCGCGAGTACGCACTGCGTGGACGGCGTCTGCTGCGACACGGCGTGCACCGGGATCTGCCAGGCCTGCACCGTGGCCGCGAAGGGGCAGGGCGCAGACGGCGAGTGCGGGCCGGTCGCCGCAGGTGGCGACCCGGGCAACGAGTGCGTGCAGCAGGCTTCCACCACTTGCGGGCAGAGCGGCTCCTGCGACGGCAACGGCGCCTGCGCGTCGTGGGCGGTCGGGACCGACTGCGGCAGCGGCGGCAACGTGTGCAGCGGCAACCTCGTGGTGGGCAAGGTGTGCGCCGGGCCGGGCGTGTGCTCCAACGCGACGGCAGGCGTGGATTGCGGGGCGCAGCGCTGCATCAACGGCGCCTGCGCGCCGTGCACGACGGCGTACGACTGCTCGAACCCCGCGGCCAGCTATTGCGGCGCGGGTGGGCAGTGCCTCGCGAAGAAGACGCAGGGCGACGCCTGCGGCGCCGACGCCGAGTGCGGAAGCGCGCACTGCGTGGACGGCTTCTGCTGCGACACGAGCTGCGCGGGCTCGTGCCAGGCGTGCAGCAACCAGAAGAAGGGGCAGGGCGCCGACGGCGCGTGCGGGCCGGTCGTCGTCGGGGCCGATCCCGACGGCGAATGCTCCCAGGACGCGAAGGCGAGCTGCGGGCAGACGGGCAGCTGCAGCGGTTCAGGCGCGTGCGAGACGTACCCGGTTGGCACCGATTGCAGCAATGGCAGCAACGTGTGCAGCGGCAACCTCGTGGTTGGCAAGGTCTGCACCGGGCCCAACACCTGCGCGAACGCGACGAGCGGCGTGGATTGCGGGGCGCAGAAGTGCGCCAACGGCGCCTGTGCGGCCTGCACGACAGCGTCCGATTGCTCCAACCCCGCCGTGAGCTACTGCGGCGCGGGTGGGCAGTGCCTGACGCGCAAAGGTCAGGGGGACACCTGCGGCGGCGACGCCGACTGCACGACGGGGCACTGCGCAGACGGCTTCTGCTGCGACACCGCGTGCGCGGGGCTCTGCGAGGCGTGCAACTCGACGAAGAAGGGGACCGGCGCGAATGGCGTGTGCGGCCCGGTGTCGGTGGGCGGCGACCCGGACAACGAGTGTTCGACCGAGCCGCAGAGCACCTGCGGCCAGGACGGCTACTGCGATGGCGCGCGGGCGTGCCGGGCGTGGGCCGTCGGCACGGTCTGCGCCGGCTCGGTGTGCGTGGGCAACGAGAGCCGACCCCGCACCTGCGCAGGGTCGCTGACGTGCGCCGTGAGCGCGAGCGGCACGGCGTGCGGCGCGTATGCGTGCAGCGGCGCGACGGGAGGCTGCCAGACGGCCTGCGCGAGCGACGCGGAGTGCTCCGTGGGCAACTTCTGCAGCGGCTCGGCATGCACCGCGAAGCTGGATGTCGGCCTCCGGTGCACCAGCGCGTCCCAATGCGGAAACGGCAACTGCGTGGACGGCTTCTGCTGCGACACGGCGTGCGCGGGCTCGTGCGAGGCGTGCAGCGCGGTGAAGAAGGGGCTCGGCGCCGACGGCGTGTGCGGCGCCGTCGAGGTCAACTCGGACCCCGACAACGAGTGCACCATGCAGGTGCAGAGCACGTGCGGTACCAACGGCCAGTGCGACGGCGCCCGCGCCTGCGCTTACTGGACGAACGGCACCGGTTGCGGTGCACCCTCTTGCGTCGGCAAC
>CAITLX010000787.1 GCA_903893335.1 uncultured delta proteobacterium
CGCTCGCGCTCCTGCCGCGACTGCGCGCGATCGACCCGGGGCTGCCCGTGGTGCTCCTCACGGGCCACGGCAGCATCGATCTCGCCGTGCGGGCCATCCAGGCGGGCGCCGATCAGTTCCTGACCAAGCCGGTCGATCTCCCCGCGCTGCGCGTCGTGGTCGAGCGCCTCTTGCAGGCGCGGCGCGAGCGCAGCACGCGCGTCGCCGCCGCGCGCAAGGCCTCGAGCGCGCGCGACCCCTTCTTCGGCACCAGCCCGGTCATCCGCGCGCTGGCCGCCGAGGTGCGCGACATCGTCGGCTCGTCGAGCCCCGTGCTCATCCTCGGCGAGACGGGCACGGGCAAGGGGGTGCTCGCGCGCTGGCTGCACGAGCACGGGCCGCGCTCCGAGCGCGCGTTCGTCGACGTCAACTGCGCGGGCCTCTCGCGCGAGCTGCTCGAGTCGGAGCTCTTCGGCCACGAGCGCGGCGCCTTCACGGGCGCGACGTCGGCCAAGGTCGGCCTCTTCGAGGTCGCGCACCGCGGGACGGTCTTCCTCGACGAGGTCGCGGAGATGGACGCCCTCGTGCAGCCCAAGCTCCTCAAGGTCATCGAGGAGAAGCGCCTGCGTCGCCTCGGCGAGGTGCGCGATCGCGTGGTCGATACGCGCGTCGTCGCCGCCACCCATCAGGATCTGCCCGAGCGGGTGCGGGCCGGGCAGTTCCGGCGCGACCTCTTCTTTCGCCTCGACGTCATCGAGCTGCGCGTCCCCGCGCTGCGCGAGCGCGCGGGGGACATCCCGGCGCTCGCGGACGCGCTGCTCGCGCGCCTCTCGACGGAGATGGGGCGCACCTCGCCCGCGCTCTCGTCGGCGGCGCACGACGCGCTCGCGTCGAGCCCCTGGCCCGGCAACGTGCGCGAGCTGCGCAACGTGCTCGAGCGGGCGCTGCTGCGCTGCCGCGGCGACGTCATCGACGCCGACCTCGTCCGCCTCGACGCGCGCGCGAGCGATCCACGCGCGCTCGCGCCGGGCGTCGAGACCCTCACGCTCTCGGAGGTCGAGCGGCGGCACATCCAGCTCGTGCTCCAGTCGCACGGTGGCAACGTGACGCGCGCCGCCGAGGCGCTCGGCATCGGGCGCAGCTCGCTCTACGAGAAGCTGCGCGACGAGCCGGCGCTCGCGTCACCCGCCAAGCCCGCGAGCCGCCCCCGCTGACCGGCGTCGCGTCCAGACGGCGCTCGTCCGGTTTCTGGACGCGCGTCCAGAAAGCGGACGGCGGCGGGCGTCGAAGCGCTGCAACTACCTGAAATCACGCCAGCAGGCGCTCGGCCCGTGCCTTGCGTACGAGAGGGGTCGATGAACTCTCGGGAGGGGGCCAAGCGTCGAGCGCCGTTGCTCGTCGCCGATCGCGCCGAACAGACGGCGGGCGACGTGGTCGCCTATTTCGGCGCGCGGGGCATCGCCGCCGAGAGCGCCCGGACGCGCGCGCAGGCGCTCGCCGCGCTCGAGGGGCCCGAGCGGATCGGCGTGCTGGTCGACCTGTGGCTCGACGACGCGCACCGCGCCGACGGGCTCGACGTCATCAGCGAGGCGCGGCGCCGCTTCCCGCGCGTGCCGATCCTCGCGTTCTCGCCCGTCACCGACGGGCTGCACGCCCAGAACGCCCGAAAGAACGGGGCCGACCTGGTGCTGCGCAAGCCGCTCTCGCTGCACCGCGTCGAGGCCATCGTGCGCGATCTGGTCGCGCTGCGCGGCGATGCGGGGAGGTGAGAGCGACGATGGGGGAGATGATGCAGGGATACAGCGCCTCGGACCCGCCGCGGACGGCGCACGAACCGACCGACGGCGGTCACGAAGCGGAGCGCTCGCCGAGGCCCACGGAGGGGTCGGAGCGCGACGCGCACGAGGCGATCGACGCGATCATCGCGAGGCTCTCGGTCGCCGAGGACGCGGTCACGTCGCTCGAGGCGGCGCGCGAGCGGTTCTGGGAGCTCGTCGCCGAGCGGCTCGGCGACGACGACGCGCTGCGCCTCTGGGCGCGGGCCGAGGTCGAGACGCACACGGTCAACGTCGGCGAGCTGCTGCGCTCGCTGCGCGACGCGCGCGAGGGGGCCTCTGCGCTGCACACCGCGGTCGCCCCGCAGCACCCGCTCACCCCGCGCTCGGCGCGCCCCCGGCCGCTCGATCGCGCCGCGCGGCGCGGCTCGCTGCTCGTCATCGACGACGACCCGCTCCTCGGCGCGAGCCTCGAGCGCCTGCTCGGGCGCGACCACGACGTCACGGTCGTCACGCGCGGCCCCGACGCGGTCGCGGCCGTCGCGGCGACGCGGTTCGACCTGGTGCTCTGCGACGTGCTGATGCCGGGCATGTCGGGCATCGAGACGTTCGAGCTGCTGCGCTCCACCGACCCGACGATCTCGCGGCGCATCGTCTTCATCTCGGGGGGCGTGCCGCACCGCAGCGTGCGTGAGGTGCTCGCGAGGGACGGCGTGCCGTGCATCGCCAAGCCGTTCGACATCCCAGCGCTCCGCGCCCTCGTCGCCGAGCGCGTGCTGGCCGCCTGACGCGCGCCTGCGGGGGTCGGCCGGGCGGCTGCCGAGCGTCGCCCGCAGCCGCCGTCGGCTCAGGGGCAGACGGCGCCGTGATCGTAGGGGAAGCCGTAGTGCCCGAGCACGGTGTCGAGGTCGGCGGCGGGCGTGCCGAGGCACTCCATCGCGTCGAGCCAGTCGACCAGGTCGGGCCCGGGGAAGCCGCGGCCGTACTTCGCCTTCGAGGTGAGGTGCGCCGACGAGAGGGCGTCCCACACGCGCTGCGTGGGGACGCTCACGCTCTCCCAGGTGGTGCTCTGCTCGACGCTCGCGTCGCTCCAGAGGTGCCACATGGACGACGCGACGAACACCTCGCCGATGTGCTGGTCGAGCGGGCCCGACGGGTTCGGCGTGGGGATGGAGACCGCGCTCGAGCTGTCGAACTTGTCGATGTCGAACCACCACGACGTGCCCG
>CAITLX010000788.1 GCA_903893335.1 uncultured delta proteobacterium
ACGAGCACGGTGCGCGCGGTCACGGCGCCGTCCTGCGCGCGCGCGGCGCGGACGGAGGCGTCGTCTCTGCGGTGCGGATGTCCATGGTGGGCACGGTGACGAGATCGACGTGGCTCTCCTCGCGGACGGCGGCGTACGTACCGGTGATGCGGGCCGCGCGCAGCCCCTGGGTGCGGCGCAGCTCGGCGCTCAGCTCGGCGACCTGGGCCTCGAGCCGCTTGACCCGCGCTTCGGAGTCCTCGGAGGTGGACTCCATCATGGCGGCCACGGCGCGCGCCGCGTCGCGCTCCTTGTTGGCCACGCTCGCGGCTGCGCGCATCGCGGTGCGCTCCTCGCCGAGGCGAGACTCGAGGTTCGCTCGGTCGGCGCGCTCGGCGGTGAGCTCGTCGTCGAGCCGCAGGCGCTTGGTGCGCGCGACGTCGCGCTCCTCGATGAGGCGCCCGACCGTCCGCTCGTGCTCCATCTGCTGGGCGGCGAGTCGGGCCTCGACGGCGGCGGCGCGCGCCGCCAGCTCGGTGGCGTCCTGCTGCGAGCGCTCGGCCTCGGCGAGCGCGTCGGCGGCGTGCTGGTCGGCGACCTCGGCCTGGGAGCGGGCCTCGGCGGCTCGCGTCTCGGCTGCCTCGGCGCGCGCGACGGCGGCGGTGAGCTCGTCGGACGTCTGCGGCGCGCTCGCGAGGGCCGCGCGCAATTGCTCGGCCTCGGCCGCGAAGCCCGCGCGCAGTTGCTCGGTCTCGGTCGTGGCCTGGGCCGCGCGCGCTTCGCTGGCGGCGCACTCGGCCCGCGCCGCGGCGAGATCGGCGCCGAGCGTCTGCTCGAGCTGCTCGACTCGCTCGCGCACCGTGCTCATCGCGAGCTCGGCGTCGGCGGATCGCTGCTGCTCCTCGCCCAGCCAGCCCTGGAGGCGCGCGATCTGGGTGACGGAGTCGGCGGCGGCGTGCTCCGCGAGCGCGGCGCGCTCGGTCAGCTCGGCGGTGTGGGTCGCCGTGGTGGCGAGCTCGGCCTCGGCCGTCTCGGCGCGCTCACGCTCGATGCGCGCCTCGGCGCGCAGCATCGCGGCGGCTGCCTCGGCGCCCGAGAGCCGGCCTCCGAGGTGCTCGAGCGAGTCCTCGGCGGCGCGATCGGCGGTCGAGAGCTGGTCGACGCGCGAGCGCAGCTCGGCCGCGAGCGAGCGCTGCGAGCCCGCGTCGTCCGAAGCCTGCTCGTAGCGCCCGCGCAGCGACTCGAGCTGCTCGCGCAGCGCCGCGACGTCGGCGCCGGCTGCGTCGAGCCGACCGAGCAGCTCGGCGCGCTCGGCGCGAATCTCGGCCAGCTCGGCCGTCGCCGACTCGGCTCGAGCGCGCTCGCTCCTGGCCTCGGACTTGACGAGCCCGAGCTCGCTGACGGCGGTGTCGCCGCGGTGCGAGACGGCGACCGCCTCCTCGCGCGCGTCCTCGAGGGCGTTGGCGGCGGCCTCGGCCTCCCACCGCGCCGTCAGCAGGCGCCCCTCGAGATCGGCGATCCGATCGGCGACGGACCTCTCGGCGTCGTCGGCGGCCGTCGCGAGCCGGGTCTCGAGCTCGGCGACGCGCGACGACAGCGCCGCGCGCGTGGTCTCGAGCTCGCTCCGGCTCTCGGCGACCTTTCGGTCCGCCTCGAAGTGCTCGAACGCGATGCGGCGCTCGCTGGCGGCCTGCGCCTCGGCGAGCTGGCGCACGGCGTCGGATCGCTCGGACTCGCGGGTGCGCGCCAGCTGATCGACGTCTGCGCGGGCTCCTGCGGCGTCGCCGCGGGCGAGGTCGAGCTGCTCGGCGAGCCGCGCCTCGAGCTCGCGCGCGCGACGCTCGGAGGCGGCGATGCGCCCGGCTGCGTCTACGAGGGCTGCCTCGAGCTGCGCGACCACACCGCCACGCGGCGCGATGGTTGCGGAGACGACGCCGGTCGGCGGGGGGGCCGGGAGCTCGAAATCATGGACGCCCATGGGGCACCTAACCTGCTCGACTGCAGCCTTGCGCCCCGCCCGATCTCACAGCCTAGCAGAAGTCGTGCCGCCGAACGCAAGCCCGAGTCCGCCCAATGGACCAGCGCGAGGGTCGGCCGGGCCATGGCCCGGGCGTCGCTGGGCGCCCCGCCCGCGTCGGTCGGCCCACGACCAGGGCGTCGCCGGACGGTCCCGCGCGACGGCTGGCCGCCTCGTGGTACGAAAGCGCCCTCATGTACTTTCAAGAGCTCATCCTCACCCTCCAGCGGTTCTGGTCCGACCGAGGCTGCCTCATCGTGCAGCCCTACAACTCGGAGGTGGGAGCGGGCACGTACAACCCGGCCACGTTCCTGCGCGCGCTCGGCCCCGAGCCCTGGAACGTCGCCTTCGTCGAGCCCTCGCGGCGCCCGACCGACGGTCGCTACGGCGACAACCCCAACCGCTTGCAGCAGTTTCACCAGTTTCAGGTGATCCTCAAGCCGTCGCCGCTCGACATCCAGGACCTCTACCTCGAGTCGCTGCGCGCGCTCGGCACCGACCCGCTCGCGCACGACGTGCGCTTCATCGAGGACGACTGGGAGTCGCCGACGCTCGGCGCGTGGGGCCTCGGCTGGCAGGTGTGGCTCGACGGCCTCGAGATCAGCCAGTTCACCTACTTCCAGCAGGTCGGCGGCATCGACTGCCGCCCGGTCTCGGGCGAGCTGACCTACGGCCTCGAGCGCATCGCGATGTACCTGCAAGACGTCGACGACGTGTACGACCTCGCCTTCGCCGAGGGCATCAAGTACGGCGAGATCTACAAGCGCGCCGAGTGGGAGTGGTCGAGCTACAACTTCGAGCACGCCGACGTGAAGGCCCACGTCGCGCAGTTCGACCACTGCGAGGCCGAGGCCAAGCGCCTGCTGGCCGGCGCCGACCCGATGAAGCGCCTCGTGCTGCCCGCATACGACTTCGTCGTGAAGGCGGCCCACCAGTTCAACGTGCTCGACGCGCGCGGCGCCATCGGCGTCACCGAGCGGCAGCGCTTCATCGGTCGCGTGCGCGGCATCGCGCGCGCGGTCGCCGAGTCGTGGCTCGCGCAGCGCGAGGCGATGGGCTTCCCGCTCGTGCGCAGCAAGGCCGAAGCGGCGGGCGCGGTCTCGGCCTGAGGCGATGCTCGCGCGGCGCGCGCCCCAGTCTGGGGCGGCGGCGCGGGAGCGGGGTCACGCTCAGGGGTGTCGCGGCGGAGCCGGCGCCTCGCAGGTGCTGCTGCCCGCTCCGCCGTCGATCGCCAGGAGGCGCACCCCGGTGGCGAAGTAGAGGGCGGTGTTCGCCCCCACCAGGAAGAGCGCCAGGCCGAAGACGGCGACCGCGCCGGCGACCACGCGCTGGGCTCGGGGCGACGCCGTCGACACGTACGATGTGGAGAGCGCCCAGAGCCCGTTGGCGAGGTGGAGCACCGACGCGCCGATGCCGACGAGGTAGGCGAGCGCCACGAGCGGCAGGCCGTGCGTGGTGGACGACAGGCGCGCGCAGAGCGTCGGGTAGAAGGCGTCGGCGCCGAGGGTGCCCAGGGCCTTGGGCACGCGAAGCTCGAGCAGGTGCCACGCGAGGAAGGCCAGCGTGACGAGGCCGGTCGCGCGCTGCGCGAGCCACATCCAGTTGCGTCCGTCCGGGTAGCGGAGCACGTTGCGCTCGCCGCCCAGGGCCAGCTTCACGCCGTAGAGCGCGTGGAACGCGAGCGGCACGAAGATGCCGAACGTCTCGATCAGCGGCAGGTAGGGTAGGCGGGTGATCTGCGAGACGGCCGTATCGAAGCTCGCCTGGCCCGACAGCGCGCGCGCGTTCGTCCAGAGGTGTCCGACGAGGAACACGCCGACGGGCACGACGCCCGTGAGCGCGTGCAGCCTGCGCAGCCGCGAGGCGCGGGGCTGCGCGCTGGCGAGCGGGCTCGCGACGCCGGTGGAGGGGGGCTCGGACATCGTGGACTCCGCGCGAGCGCGGGGGGCCGCTCGCGGTGCCCGGGTGTAAGGGATGAGCCCGCGGACATCAAGCGGCGGGGG
>CAITLX010000789.1 GCA_903893335.1 uncultured delta proteobacterium
CCGGTGCCGCACGCGCGCCCGCAGGCGCCGCAGTTGGCCGTGTCGCCGAGCAGATCGGTGCACGCGTTCGAGCACGCGGCCTCGCCCGAGGTGCAGGTGCACGCCGACGACGAGCAAGCAGCGCCCGGGCCGCAGGCGACGCCGCACGCGCCGCAGTTGAGGGGGTCGGAGCTGGGGTCGGCGCAGGTGTCGCCGCAGCTGGCCGTGCCCGAGGGGCAGACGCAGACGCCGCCGCCGCAGAGCTTGCCCGCGCCGCAGGGGGCGTCGCAAGCGCCGCAGTGCAGGACGTCGGCGGCGAGATCGGCGCAGGTGCCGCCGCAGGTGGCGTAGGGCGGCGTGCACGCGTCGATGCACGCGCCGGCCTGGCAGAGCGGCGTGGCGCCGGTGCACGCGTGCCCGCACGCGCCGCAGTTGGCGGGGTCGTCGCCGAGCTTCGTGCAGCCGTCGGGGCACGCGGACTCCCCCGCCGCGCAGGCGCAGGCGCCGCCTCGGCACGTTTCGCCCGCGGCGCAGGCGACGGCGCAGGTGCCGCAGTGGGCGGCGTCCTTCGCGAGGTCGATGCAGGTGTCGCCGCAGGGCGCGAGCCCGACGGCGCAGGCGGGCGCGCAGCTTTCGTTCCGGCACACCAGGCCGCTCTCGCAGGCGTGGGCGCAGGCGCCGCAGTTGGCGCCGTCGGTCGCGGGATCGACGCACGAGGCGCCGCAGCGGAGCTTGCCGGGCGGACAGCCGGCGTCCGAGGTCGGCTGGCAGTAGCTCTCGATGCAGGTGAATTCGGCCGGACAATCGGCGGCCGTCGTGCACTCCTGCACCTTGCCCCCGCACCCGAGCGCCGCGGCGGCGAGCACGAGCCAGGCGAGGGCGCGCGCGACGTGGTGGGTGCAGCGCGGGAGGCTCATGGTCGATGGCGTTACTGGCGAAAGCGGCGGGCGTCGAGTCGAGCCGAGGGCCGTCACGGCGCGGCGATCGTGTAACGGTCGGCGATCTCGCCGTTCTTGCGCTGCGCCGTCTCGCTCGCGGGGAGCCACGAGCGGACGTACTCCCCGGTGACCTGGTCGGGCGCCACGGTCACGCGCAGGTGCCCGGCGCTGCTGAGGATGGTGCCGGCTGCGTAGTGGTAGGTCGTGGCGAGGTTGGCCCCGCTCATCGTGTTCTTCGCGCTCGGCTGCGGCACCTCCTGGTAGACGATGCCGTCGAGGTCTTGCTTTGCATAGAGGTGGTCGTGGCCATGGAAGACGGCGGTCACCCTCGCGTCCACCAGCAGGCGGTGAATGGCCTGTCCCCAGCCTGCGCGGTGCTGCGCGAAGCCGGCGCTGCCATCGGCGTTGCCGCCGCCCCACTCGTAGAGCGGTGCCGCCTCGACGCCGCCTCGCATCGCGCCGTCGAGGCCACCCACGAGGTTGTGGAGGAAGACGAACTTGAAGCGGGCGTGGCTCGTCGCGAGGGTGTCGGCGAGCCAGCGGTACTGCGCCTCGCCGAGCGTCCACGCCCAGCCGTCGCCGTTCGATTTCGTCTTCGTGTACCAGAACGGGTCCAGCGCGACGAAGAGGGCGTCTCCCCACTGCCACGCGTAGTACGAGGCGCGCGCGCCGACGACCGGCTCGGCGGCGGCGCTGCCCGTGTAGAAGGCGTCGGGCATGGGGTTGAGGTAGAAGCGCAGCCGCGCGCGCGTCGCCCAGGTCGCGATGTCGTCGCCCGCGCCCTTGAAGAGGTAGCCGAGCTCCCCCTCGTGGTTGCCATTGACGAGGAAGAGCGGCACCGAGTGCGCGATGAGGCCGAAGTTGCCGCGCTCGTAGAGGTAGCGCGCGTCGACCGTCGCCTGGTCGGGGGCGATCTGCACGACGCTGGTGAGGGCCAGCGAGTGCTTCTCGCACATGAACGTGTCGCCGAGGTCGATGTGGAAATCGGGCGCGTCGGCGAGCACGTTCGCGAGGGTGCGGCGGTAGACGTCGAGGTCGGAGTTCTCGTCGAGGTGCGAGTCGGCCTGGACGGTGAAGCGGAAGGTCGTGCCCGGCCCGCGCTGGGTGTGGAAGCCGTGCTCGGGGGCAGACTGGTACGCGGCCTCGCCCGGGTGGCGCCAGCGCAGGCGGTAGGTGTACGCGGTGTCGGGGGCGAGGCCGTCGAGCACCACGTCGAACGGCTCGCCGGCGGGGTGGAGCGCGGGGGGCGTAGGGTGGTCGTAGGCGCCCGGGTTGGTGCCGCTCTCGACGTAGGCCTCGAGGTCCACGGCGGGCACGACGCTCAGCGTGACCGAGCTCGAGGTGGGGCGACCGAGCAGCTCGCTCGCGAGGAACGCGCCGTCTGCGCCGCCGTCGCCAGGGAGGGAGGCGACGTCGTCGGTCGCTGCGTCCGCGGCATCCGCGTCGGCTGCGGCGTCGGGCGTGGCGCCTGCGAGGGCGGGAGCCGCCGCGCCGGCGGAGCACCCGGGGGCGACCGGGAGCAGGAGCCCGGCCGGGAGCAGCGCGGCGAGCGAGGCGACGAGACGGCAGGGAGCGAGGTGCACGTGTCCCCTGCGCCTGTGGCCCGCTGGACCTTCATCGCGAGCGCCGATTGCGTGCGACGCCGCCGCGCGGGGCTGGCGGCGACCGGCGGCTCGTGTGAAGGTCGCCCGGTCGCGCAGCGCAGGAGCACGTGGTGAACCGGAGGCGCGTGTTGGGGGTCGCAGCCCTGCTCGGGCTCGCCGCCGTCGGTGGCGCGGGGCTCGTGCGGCACCTGTCCGGGGCGCGGCGCGCGGCGGCGCGCTTCGGTGACCCGCTGGCGCGCGGCTCGAGCGCGCTCGAGGTGGCCGAGCCCTGCGCGCGCTGCCACGAGGCCGAGGCCGCTGCGTGGCGCGGCTCGCAGCACGCCCGCGCGTGCCGCGCGTTCGACCCGGCGCGCGACGCGCCGCCCCCGGGAGCCCCGGCGGCTCCGGTCGCGATCATCGGGCTTACGCCGCTCCGGCAGGCGCTGCTGCCGGCAGGAGGCGGGCGGTTGCAGGTCTTCGACCCGGCGCTCGACCCGCGCAGCGGCGAGTGGTTCTCGATCTTCGGCGCCGAGCAGCCTCGCCCGGGGCAGTGGGGGCACTGGACGGGCGGCGGAATGACCTGGAACGCGCAGTGCGCCGCGTGCCACACGACCGACTTGCAGAAGGGCTACGACGCGGCGTCCGACAGCTACCGCACGACCTGGGGCGCGATGGGCATCGCCTGCACGCAATGCCACGGCGAGCTGACCGGGCACGGCGAGGGTTGGGCGGCCGCCCCGGTGCGCGCCGCGGCGCTCCGCGGGCGCGCGAGCGATGCGTGCGGCGCGTGCCACGGGCGCCACGAAGAGCTCACAGGCTCGTCCCGCGCCGGAGAGCCGACCGACGAGCGCTTTCGCCTGCTGCTCGCCGACGAGCCCGACCTCTACCACCCCGACGGCAGGGCGAAGGACGAGGTGTTCGAGCTTGGCTCGCTGCGCCTCAGCCGCATGGGCGCTGCGGGCGTGACGTGCGTCGATTGCCACGACCCGCACTCGGGGGGGCTGCGCGCGTCGATCGATGACGACGCGCTCTGCCTCGGCTGCCACGCGCCCCCCGGTCAGCGGGGCGCCGTCGCGATCGACGCGCCGAGCCACACGCACCACGCCGCGAGCAGCCGAGGCGCGCGCTGCGTCGAGTGCCACATGCCGACGAGCGTCTACATGGCTCGCGACGCCCGGCGCGATCACGGCTTCACCTCGCCCGACCCGCTGCTCGCGCGCGAGCTTGGCGCGCCGGACGCCTGCACGGCCTGCCACGCCGACCGCGGCGCCGATTGGTCGGTCGGGTGGGTCGAGCGCTGGTACGGCGCGGCGATGGATCGCCCCGCGCGCCGCCGCGCTCGTGTGGTCGCGAGGGCGCAGCGGCTCGACCGCTCGGTC
>CAITLX010000790.1 GCA_903893335.1 uncultured delta proteobacterium
CCCCCGACGTCGCGGCGCTCGTGGCGCGGGGCGACGAGGCCGTCCCCGACATCGTCGCGGCGCTCGGCGACGACCGCACGCGCTCGCGCGCCGTGGTCGCCCTCTCGACGTTCGACGCGAAGATCGTCCCCGCGCTCGTGCGCGGCCTCGCGAGCGCCGACCCCGACGCGCGCCGCGCCGCGGCCGCGCTGCTCGCGCGCTTCGCGCCCGACGTCGACGCCGCGATCCCCGCGCTCACCCAGCTCGTGCGCGACCCCAACCCCTGGGTGCGCGCGGAGGCCGTGCGCACGCTGGCCAAGCTCGGACCGGCAGCGGCGACGTCGGTCCCGACGCTCGCCGCGTCGCTGCTCGACGACCCGCCGCTGCGCGCCGACGCGCTCGGAGCGCTGCGCGCGATGGGGCCCGACGCCGGCGCCGCGGTGCCCTCGCTCGTGCGCCTCCTGCAGACGACCGCCTCGGGCCTGCGCGTGCTCACCGTGCAGACGCTCGGCGCCATCGGCCCCGCCGCCGCAGCCGCCGTGCCCTCGCTGCAAGCCGCCGCCGACGACCGCGACGGCACGCTCCGCGACGCCGCGAAGGCCGCGCTCGAGAAGATCGCCCCCTCGGGCACGCCTTGAAGACGATCGTCGAAGCGTTCCGCGCGCGCGGGCTCCGTCCGAAGAAGAGCTTCGGGCAGAATTTTCTCGCCGACGCCGGCATCGCGCGCTCGATCGCCGAGCTCGCGACGACGCCGCCGGGCGGCACGGTCGTCGAGATCGGCGCCGGCCTCGGCGCGCTCACCGCGCCGCTGCTCGAGCGCGCCGCGCACGTCGTCGCGGTCGAGCGCGACCGCGATCTCTGCCCGCTGCTCGCCGAGGGGTTCGCCGCCGAGATCGAGTCGGGGCGCCTCACGCTGCTCGAGGCCGACGCGGCGCAGCTCGACCTCCGCGCGCACTTCGTCGACCGGCCGAGGCCGCACGTGCTCGCCGGCAACCTCCCCTACCAGATCACGGGCAAGCTCCTCGAGATGGCGGTGCACGCAGCGTCGCTGCTCGATCGCGCCGTCTTCCTCGTGCAGCGCGAGGTGGCCGATCGGCTCGTCGCGCGCCCCGGCGGCGAGGCGTACGGCGCGCTCACGGTGTTCACCGCGGCGGCGTTCGACGTCACCGCCGCGCGCCACGTGAGCGGCGGCGCGTTCGTGCCGCGCCCCGACGTCGAGTCGTCGGTCGTGGTGCTCATCGCGCAGCGCCCCGCGCGCGCCGAGGAGACCCCTCGCTTCCGCGCCGCCGTCCGCGGCGCGTTCGCGCAGCGCCGAAAGACGCTGCGCAACGCGTGGCGGGGGCTCGGCGACCCCAACGACATCGCGCGCCGTGCCCGCGCGGCTGGCATCGACCTCGACCGCCGCGGCGAGACGCTGAGCGTCGAGGAGTTCGCCGCTTTCGCTCGGGAGGACTGAGATCCGACTGTGGCCTTCGCTCGGGAGGACTGAGCCCCGCGTGTGGCCTTCGCTCGCGAAGACTGAGACGAGCCCGCCGCGTTCGCGCGCGCGTCAGCGCCCCGAGAGCCACGTCAGCGCGCCGACGACCACGGCGAGCGCGACGAGGATGACGCCGAGCCAGACGAGCAGCCCGCGCCACGCGGGCGCGAGCGAGCGTCCGCCGCGCGCGTCGCACGCGAGGCAGATGGCCCAGGTGCGCGTGCCGCCGTCGGTGAGCGTGCAGCAGTCGCCGCAGACCGGCTGGTGGCACGACGCGCAGGGACCTGCCGCGCGCTTTCCGCAGTGCACGCAGCGCGCCTCGTCGTCCCCGACGAGCTGGAGCTGACCCACCGCGCGCCGAGCCTCGTGACGGAGGCTGCGTCAGTGCTCGGCGTGGGGCGCCGGCGACTCTTCGGCGACCGGGATGCCCTCTTCGTCCTCGGGCGTGCGTGTCGGCGGGCCGAACTGCTCCTGCGGACGCTGCGTGGCCGGAGGCGGGTCGCCGTAGAGCTCGAGGCGAACGGCCGCCCAGAGCTCGCGCGACACGAGCGCCTTCCACTCCGCGGTGCCGACCGGCCCCGCGTAGCGGTCGAGCTCGTGGTCGACCTCCTTGAGCTCGAGGCGCAGCGCGACCGGGTCGAGATCGCCCTTCTGCGCGATCTTGTCGGTGAGCAGCAGCGCGCGGTCGTCGCCGACCTCGATGAAGCCCTGCGCGACCGCGACGCGCGTCTCGTCGCTGCCTTTGTGCAGCGTCACGATGCCCGTGCGCAGCGCGGCGAGCAGCGGCAGGTGGCCCGGCAGCACGCCGAACTCGCCGTGGACACTGGGCGCCTCGACCTGATCGACCTCGTCGCGCAGGGCGAGCCCCTGCGGCGTGACGATCTCGAGGGTGATGCGGCCGGCGGTCATGTCAGGCCTTGGCCTTCATCTGCTCGGCGGCAGCCTTGACCTCGTCGATGTTGCCCTTGAGGTAGAACGCCTGCTCGGGCAGGTCGTCGACCTTGCCGGCGAGGATCTCCTCGAAGCCGGCGATCGAGTCCTTGAGCGACACGAGCTTGCCCGTGAGGCCGGTGAACTGCGCGGCGACGAAGAACGGCTGCGAGAGGAAGCGCTGGATCTTGCGGGCGCGCGAGACGGTCAGCTTGTCCTCCTCGCTGAGCTCGTCCATGCCGAGGATGGCGATGATGTCCTGCAGATCCTTGTACTTCTGCAGCGTCGCCTGCACCCGGCGCGCGATCTTGTAGTGGTGATCGCCGACGATCTGCGGGTCGAGCATCGTCGAGGTCGAGTCGAGCGGATCGACGGCCGGGTAGATGCCGAGCTCGGCGATGGCGCGCGAGAGCACCGTGGTGGCGTCGAGGTGGGCGAAGGCCGTGGCCGGCGCCGGGTCGGTGAGGTCGTCGGCGGGCACGTAGATGGCCTGCACCGAGGTGATGGAGCCCTTGGTCGTCGAGGTGATGCGCTCCTGGAGCGCGCCCATCTCGGTGGCGAGCGTCGGCTGGTAACCGACGGCGCTCGGGATGCGGCCGAGGAGGGCCGACACCTCGGAGCCCGCCTGCGTGAAGCGGAAGATGTTGTCGACGAAGAGGATGACGTCCTGGCCCTCGGCGTCGCGGAAGTGCTCGGCGACGGTGAGCGCGGAGAGCGCGACGCGGGCGCGGGCGCCCGGCGGCTCGTTCATCTGGCCGAAGACGAGCGCCGTCTTGCTGATGACCGGCTCGCCCGTGTCGAGCTTCGACTCGCTCATCTCGAGGAAGAGGTCGTTGCCCTCGCGGGTGCGCTCGCCGACGCCGGCGAAGACGGACACGCCGCCGTGCGCCTTGGCGACGTTGTTGATGAGCTCGAGGATGAGGACGGTCTTGCCGACGCCGGCGCCGCCGAAGAGGCCGATCTTGCCGCCCTTGCGGTAGGGGGCGAGGAGATCGATGACCTTGATGCCGGTCTCGAAGATCTCGATCTTCGTGCTCTGCTCGGTGAACTTCGGCGGGTCGCGGTGGATCGGCAGGAACGCCTTGGCCCCGATGGGGCCGGCGTCGTCCACCGGGCGGCCGACGACGTTCATGATGCGGCCGAGGGCCTCGGGGCCGACCGGCATCATGATGGGCTTGCCGGTGTCGCGGACCTCGACGCCTCGCACCAGGCCGTCGGTCGAGTCCATCGCGATGGCGCGGACGGTCGACTCGCCGAGGTGCTGGGCGACCTCGAGCACGACGTTGTCCTTCTCGCTCGAGACGCTCGGGTTGGTCACCGTGAGCGCGTTCAAGATCTTGGGCAACGAGCCGGCGGGAAACTCGACGTCGACCACCGGTCCGATGACCTGCGTGATCTTGCCCTTGTTCTGCTGAACGGCGACCTGAGCCTGTGACATGGGGAAACTTGCCTCCGGAAACGAGCGGGACAGAAGCGGCGCCGCCATTACCACGTGGGGGTTCGCAGGACAACGGGGGGTCGCGCGGCGAAGGGGGCGCTCGCCTGCTCCGCGGCGCCCGTGGAGGGGCGGTCGGAGAGCGCAGGGGACGAAGATTCGTCTTGATTCGCGCGTGCGGCCGGGCCGACCATCGTCGCCCGGGGAGGCTTGGAGAATCTCGATGCGTGATCCGAAGTTTGGGCTCGTCGCCACGTTTTCGCTCGCGTGGCTCGCGCTGCTGGCGGCTTGCGCCTCCCCCTCGACGCCCGAGGGGCAGCCCGCGGCGCTCGACGCCTCGGTCGCCCCGGTCGAGGCCCGCGAGGTCCACGCATCGGTCGAGGCGCGCTCCGCCGCCGCTCGCCTCGGCGAGCAGCTCGGCCACGTCCGCCGCGCTCCCCTGCCCGCGCTCCCGGGCGCGCCGCACCCCGCTGCGACGCCCGACGCCCCCGTCGCGCTCGCGCCGCTCTCGCGCCAGGCCGACGGGTGGCACGTGCGCCCCGCGGGCGCGCGTCCGCCGGGCGCGCTGCACGCCGCCGACGTGACGCTCCCCGCGCACGCGCACGAGCCGCTGACCCTGCGCGACGTCGACTCCGGGGTCGCCCTGCGCGCGACGCTGCGCGATGCGCGCGAGGCGTCCGCCGAGCTCGTCGAGGGGCAGCTCGTCTACCCCGCGGCGCACGCGAGCGGCGCCGATCTCGTTCACCGCGCCACCGCCGAGGGCACCGAGGACCACCTGCTGTTCGCCTCGCGCCCCGCGCGCGAGCAGGTCACCTACGACGTCGCGCTCGGCGAGCGCGTGGCCGGCCTGCGCCTCGTGGCCGACACGCTCGAGCTGCTCGACGGCGACGGCGCGCCGCGCCTGCGCGTGGCGCCCCCCTGGGTGCTCGGCGCCGACGGCGAGAAGCGCGCGGCGCACCTCGCCGTCGAGGGCTGCGCGGTCGACACGAGCCCCGCAGCTCCGTGGGGTCGCGCCGTCGTCGCGCCGGGCGCCACGCGCTGCGCCGTGGTGGTCGAGTGGAAGGGCGCCGGCGTGGCCTACCCCGCGGTGCTCGACCCGGGCTGGACGACGACCGGCAACATGGGCGTCGGCCGCTACGGGCACGTCGCCGCGACGCTCGCGAACGGCAAGCTGCTCGTGGCCACGGGCTACAACGGCAGCTACCTCGCCACGTCCGAGCTGTACGACCCCGCGACCGGCACCTGGGCCGCCACCGGCACGGTGACGTCATCGGCCCGCTACTACTCGGTGGGCGTCACGCTGGGTAACGGCAAGGTGCTCATCGCGGGCGGGTACAACGGCAGCGTCTCGCCCTACTACCTCGCCAACGCCGACCTCTACGACCCTGCGCTCGGCACCTGGGCCGCGACCGCCGCCCTCCCCAGCGCGCGCTACGAGCACGCCATCACGCTGCTCGCGAGCGGCAAGGCGCTCGTCACCGGCGGAACGGCGTCGGCCGGTGTGACCGGCTCCGCCGCGGTGTACGACGCCGCGACGGCCGCGTGGACGACCTCGACCCTGGCGACCGCGCGCTACCTGCACGGCGCGACGCTGCTCGCGAACGGCAAGGTGCTCGTCTCGGGCGGCTACGGCGCGAGCTACCTCGCGACCTGCGAGCTGTACGACCCCGCGACCAACGCCTGGTCGGCCGCCGCGAGCATGACGGGGCCGCGCTACTACCACTCGGCCACGCTGCTGCCGAACGGCAAGCTGCTCGCCGCAGGCGGCTACGGCGGGGCGAGCTACCTCGCGACGGCCGAGCTGTACGACCCGACGACCAACGTCTGGTCGGCCACCGCGTCGATGGCGAGCGCGCGCTACTTCCACACGGCCAACCCGCTGGGCGTCGGCGGGGTGCTGGCGGTCGGGGGCTACAACGGCACGACGTACGTCGGCCCCGCCGAGATCTACAACGCGACGGCGGGCACCTGGTCGGCGGCGGGCACGCTCGTGTACCCGCGCTACATGCACACGGCGTCGAACGTCGGCTCGGGCAAGGTCGTCGTCACCGGCGGCGACGGCGCGACCTCGTACATGGCCTACACCGAGGTCTACTCGTACGCGCAGACCTGCGCGACCACCCCCGAGTGCACCAACGGCGGCACCTGCGCCGACGGCTACTGCTGCAACACCGCGTGCCTCGGCGGCTGCGACCGCTGCGACGCCGCCGGCAAGGAGGGCACCTGCTCGCCGGCAGCCGCGGGCAGCGCCGGCGCGAGCCCCTCGTGCTTCCCCTTCGCGTGCGACGGCGCGAGCGGCGGATGCCCGACCGCGTGCACGTCCGACACGACCTGCGCGACCGGCTACTACTGCACCGGCGGCGCGTGCGTGCTCAAGCTCACCTACGGCGCGGTGTGCTCGGCCGCCAGCCAGTGCCAGAGCGGCTACTGCTCCGACGGCTACTGCTGCACGCAGGCGTGTGCCGGCGGCTGCGACGTCTGCGCCGCGTCGCTCGGCGCGAGCGCCAACGGGAGCTGCACGCAGGTCGCCGGCGCGGGCAGCCCCTCGTGCTCGCCCTACGTCTGCAAGGCCGCCACGAGCGCGTGCCCCACCTCGTGCACGCTCGAGGCCGACTGCATCGCCGGCGACTACTGCTCGACCGCGCACACCTGCCTCGCGAAGAAGGCCAACGCGCTCGCCTGCACCGCCGCGAACGAGTGCGTCTCGGGCCTCTGCGCCGACGGCTACTGCTGCGACGGCGCGTGCGGCGGCGGCTGCGACCGCTGCGACAACGCCGGCCAGGTCGGCCACTGCTCGGCGGTGCCCGCCGGCAACCCGGGCTACGCGCCGGCGTGCGGCGTCTACGTGTGCGACGGCGCGAGCGCGTCGTGCCCGACCTCGTGCGCGACGAGCGCGAACTGCGCCTCGACCTCGTACTGCTCGGGCGGCGCGTGCATCGCCAAGCAGGCGAACGGCACCGGTTGCTCCGCGACCGCGCAGTGCTCCTCGGGCAACTGCGTCGAGGGCGTCTGCTGCAACACCGCGTGCGCCGGAGCCTGCGATGCGTGCACCGTCGCGTACGGCGCCGCCACCAACGGCGTGTGCGCGCTCGTCACGGGCGCGGGCAACCCCTCGTGCGCGCCGTTCGTGTGCGGCGGCGCGAGCGCCGCGTGCCCCTCGTCGTGCGCGACCGACGCCGGCTGTACGAGCGATCGCTACTGCGGCGGCGGAACCTGCGTGCCGAAGCTCGCCCAGGGAAGCGTGTGCACGGCGGGCAACCAGTGCACCACCGGCGCGTGCGCCGACGGGTTCTGCTGCGGCAGCGCCTGCTCGGGCGCCTGCGACACCTGCTCGGCGGCGAGCGGCGCGTCGGCGAACGGCACCTGCACCAACGTCGCCGGAGCGGGCACCCCCGCGTGCACCCCCTACCTGTGCAAGGGCGCGACGAGCGGCTGCCCCTCGTCGTGCGGCGCCGACGCCGACTGCGCGAGCGGCTACTTCTGCGGCACGGGCAACGTGTGCAAGGCCAAGCAGGCCAACGGCGCCACCTGCGCGCGCACGCTCGAGTGCTCCTCGGGCTTCTGCGCCGACGGCGTCTGCTGCACCACCGCCTGCGCGGCGGGCGCCTGCGACCGCTGCGACGTGCCCGGCTGGCTCGGCAACTGCCGCTCCGCGCTCGCGGGCGACACGGGCTCGGGCGGCGCGTGCAGCCCCTTCGTGTGCAACGGCAGCGCCCTCACCTGCCCGACGAGCTGCGCGAGCGACGCGGGGTGCATCGCCGCCGACTTCTGCGAAGTGGCGACCGGCACGTGCAAGCCGAGGCTCGCGCAGGGCTCGGCGTGCACAGCCGCCTCGCAGTGCGCCTCGGGCTCGTGCGCCGACGGCGTCTGCTGCGACACGGCGTGCGCGGGCGGCTGCGACCGCTGCGATCTCGCCGCGACCCGCGGCACCTGCACGGTCATCGCGGCGGGCAGCGCGGGGGCGTCGCCCGCGTGCGCGCCCTACCTCTGCGACGGAACCCACGGCGCGTGCCCCGCCTCGTGCGCGGGGGGCGCCGCCTGCGCGGCGGGCTCGTACTGCGCCGGCGGCACCTGCCGCGCGCTCGTCGCGCAGGGGGGCGCCTGCTCGGCGGCGGCGCAGTGCGCGACCGGCATCTGCGTCGACGGCGTGTGCTGCAACACCTCGTGCGGCGGCCAGTGCGAGAACTGCGCGGCGACGGGCTCGGTCGGCACCTGCGCCGCGGTCGCGGGCGACCCGTACGGCGCGCGCCCCGCGTGCGCCGGCGCGGGCACGGCGTGCGGCGGTCGGTGCGACGGCGTGCACGCCTCGGCGTGCGCGTTCCCCGGCGCCGCCACGGTGTGCGGCGTCGGCGGTTGCTCGGGCGCGACGGCCAACCCCGCCCCGGCCTGCAACGGCGCGGGGGGCTGCACCGCGACCCCCTCGGTCGCCTGCGCGCCCTTCGCCTGCGGCGGCGCCGGCGCCTGCCTGACCTCGTGCACCACCGACGCGCAGTGCACCGGAGCCGCGCACTGCGTCGGCGGCACCTGCGTCGCCAACCTGCCGCCCGGCACCGCCTGCACCGCGAGCGCCGAGTGCGCGTCGAACAACTGCGTCGACGGCGTCTGCTGCACCTCGCCGTGCGACGGCCAGTGCGAGGCGTGCAACGCCGCCGGCAGCGCCGGCACCTGCACCGCCGTCGCCGGCAGCCCACGCGGCGCGCGCCCGGCCTGCGCGGGCACGGGCACGGCCTGCGCCGGCACGTGCGACGGCAGCGCGCGCACCTCGTGCCACTACCCCGACACGCAGACCTCGTGCAGCGCGGCGACCTGCGCGGCCGGCGTGGCCACCGCGGCGTCGTCTTGCACCGGCACCGGCGTGTGCGCCCCCGGCGCGCAGACGACGTGCAGCGCCGGCTGCGACGGCGTCGCGTGCGCGGGCGCCACGGACGCCGGAGCGGACGCCGCGCTCGACGCGAACGCCGACGGCGCGGTCGGCGCCGACGCGGGCGAGGAGCTTCCCCCGCTCGACGCGGGCACCTCCGGGGGCTGCGCGGTGGCGAGCGTGGGGGGCGAGGGCGCGCCGAGCCGCGCGCTCGTCGGGCTCGGGCTCGCGGCGATCGTGCTTGCGCGGCGGCGCCGGCGCGACCACAAGCTGGCGCGCTGAGCCCAGCGAGCGCCGTGCCCTTCGACCGCGCCTGAGCCCACCGAGCGCCGTGCCCTTCGACCACATCTTCGGCCAAGCCGCCGCGATCGGCACCCTGCGGCGCGCCCTCACGAGCGGGCGCGTGCACCACGCGTGGCGCTTCGAGGGCCCCGACGGCGTGGGCAAGGAGATGGCGGCGTTCGCCCTCGCGCAGGCGCTGGTGTGCGCGGCCGCGCCGCCCGCGGGCGCGACGTGGGGCGAGGGGTGCGGCAAGTGCTCGGCCTGCCGGCGCGCGGTCACCTTCTCGACCGAGCGCCCGCTGGTGCCGGTGCACCCCGACGTCGTCGTCGTCGAGCGCGGCCTCTACCCCCCCGACGTGCTCGGCCAGAAATCGGGCGAGACGCGCGAGATCTCGGTGGCCCAGATCCGCCGCGTGGTGCTCGAGAAGACGTCGTTCGCGCCGCACGAGGGGCGCGCGCGGGTGTTCATCGTGAGGCGCGCCGACGAGCTCTCCACCTCGGCGGCCAACGCGCTGCTCAAGACGCTCGAGGAGCCCCACGACCGCACGCACTTCGTCCTCATCACCAGCCGCGGCCGCGAGCTGCTCGACACCATCCGCTCGCGCACGCTGCTCCTGCGCTTCGGCCCGCTGCCCGACGACGTCGTGCGCCGCATCCTCGAGAAGCGCGGCGTGGCCCCCGACCTAGCGCGCGCGGCGGCCGAGCTCGCCGGCGGGAGCGCGTCGGCCGCGCTCGACCAGGCCGACGCCGACGCGGTGCGCGAGCG
>CAITLX010000791.1 GCA_903893335.1 uncultured delta proteobacterium
CGCCAGGGCTACCGCGCCGAACGCCAGCGACGCGCGGCGCTCGCCGAGCCAGGCGGGGAGGGTCCACTTCGCGGTGGCGCGATCGACGGCGAGGTCGGGGTAGGCGGTCGAGAGGCGGGCGAACGCCGTCTCGGCGAACAGCGGGAGCGTGAGCGCCAGCGTCTGCGCCGTCGCGCCCCCGGCGGCCTCGGCGCCTGCGACCGGAACGAGCACACCCATCACCAGCGCCGTCACGACCTCGCCGAGGCCGCGGCGTCCGAACGCGAAGGGCGCGCCGCTGTACGCGTACCCCAGCACGAGGATGGCGAGGTGGAGCGCCGCGAGCCGCGGCAGTCCGTGCGCCGCCTCCATCGCCGCGAGCAGGAGCACGAGCGCGGCGAGCGCCGCGGCGGCGAGGTGAAGCTCCCTCGGGGTGACGAGCCCTCGCTGGATGGCGCGGCTCCCGCCGTTGAACACCGTCGGCGAGGCGGTCCGGTCGTCGGTGACGACGTCGGCTGCGTCGTTCACGAAGTGGGTGAGGACGTGCACCACGGTGACGACGACCGCGCCAGCGGCGATGGCGGCGCCGTCGCGCGGGCCTCGCCCGAGCGCGACGCCGATGGCGTAGAGCAGCAGGCCACCGGGCAGGTAGAGCGGCCGTGCGGCGACGACGAACCCTCGCATGACGCCGCGCATCATAGCCCGGGTGTGGTGCCGAGGGCCGATGCCGTGCGCGGGGCCAGGCAATTCGGATAGAATGACGTTTGCGTCTGTGGCGGAGGTCGTCGTGCCGACCAAGCCCGGGGATGAGGACGCGACAGGGACCCAATGATTGCGCTGACCCAGACCGAGCGGGTGCTGCACGCGACCCGCCTCCTCAGCGCGGCCGACGCGCCGCTCGTGGCCGAGCTCGCGCGCGTCGCGACGCGCCGTCACTTCGCGCGGGGCGAGTGGATCTGGCGCGCGGGGCAGCCGGCCCACCATTTCACGGTCATCGTCTCGGGGACGGTGAAGATCGTCCGCCCGCAGGCCAATGGCGGCAACACCATCGTCGGCCTGTTCGGCGCACGCGACACGGTCGGAGACATGGCCGTCTTCTCGAACGGGACGTACCCGGCCGACGCCGTCGCGCTGAGCGAGGGCGTCGAGATCCTCTACATCGACAAGGCGATCGTGCTCGACCGCCTCGAGCACGACGCCGCGCTCGCGGGCTCGTGCAACCAGGCGCTCGTCGAGCACACGCGCGCGCTGCAGGACAAGATCCGCATCCTGTCGGCAGGTCCGGTCGAGCGTCGCCTCGCGACGCTGCTGCTCTACCTGTGCGAGCGGTTCGGCGACGAGCTCGAGGGGGGAGCGCTCACCATCCCCATGGCGCTCTCGCGCAGCGACCTCGCGAGCCTGGTCGGCTCGACCGTCGAGACGACGATCCGCGCGATGAGCCGCTGGCAGAAGGCCGGGCTCGTATCGACCTCCGACGACGGATTCCTCGTGCACCGCCGCGAGGAGCTCGAGCGGCTCGCCGCGACCCCGTGAGTCGCGACGAGCCCCTGGCGGCGCGTGGCGCCGTTACTTGCCCTTGAAGCTGCGGACGATCGAGACGAGCCCGTTGAGCAGCTCGGGCTTCGCGTCGAGGCCCGGCGTGGCCGGCATGATGGGGCTCTTCCCCACCGCGGCGCCGCCGTACATGATGACTTTCTTGATCTGCTCGTCGGTGACGCTCGCCTGCCACGCCGAGTCCGTGTAGTTGCGCGGCTTGGGGTTGAGCGCGCCGGCGCCGACGCCGTCGCCCTTGCCCGACTCGCCGTGGCACACGGCGCAGGCGTTCTTGAACGTCTCGCGCGCCTCGGCGGAGATGGGGGCGGGCGCGGGCTCGGACTTGCTGCACCCGATGGTGAGCGGGAGGGCGAGCGAGACGAAGAGCGCGGCGACGTTGCGTGAGGTGATCATGCGACTGGACTCCTTGTGGGGCGGACGAGGGTAGCGGTGGCTCGGGGAGCGCCCGTGGGCGCGGTCAGGCGACGAGGTCGGTGCGGCGAAGGCGTCGGGCTCCTGCCCAGGCAGCGAGAGTACCCACGCACGCGGGCCAGACTACCCCCAACAGCAGCGTTGCGCGCGGCCCGAGCGTGTTGGCCAGCCAGAACCCCACCGGGCCGAGCACGGACAGCTCGGAGTCGATGCCGCTGAGGATGGCGAGGCGCGCGGCCTCCACCGGGTTGGCCGCGGCGAGCGCGAAGACCGCCGCGGGCGAGAGGCGAAGCTGGAGCAGCACGCCGATGAGCGCGAAGTCGTGCAGCGCGCTGGCCAGCAGCCACGCGACGACGGCGAAGACGATCGCGCGCTCGACGGTGGCCGCCCACGACGAGAGGAAGAAGCCGATGCCGACGAACGCCCAGGTGAGCGAAGCGGCGACCAGGAGGCTGCGCAGCGCGAGCGGCAGCACCTGCGTCTCGTGAGACGCCGCGCCATACGCGAGGGCGCCGACGAGCAGCACGGCGAGCGGGCCGACGATGACGAGCACGCGCGCGGCGAGGGCGGCGCGGTACCAGTCGGTCTCGCGGCATGGCTGCGTGAGGAAGAGCTCGAAGAAGCCGGAGGTGCGCGCGCGCACGACTGCCTGGCACGTCGCGACGAGCGACACGAGCGGGATGACGATGACCAGCGCGTTCGAGAGGTTGAGCACGACGCGCGAGATGCCGGTGAAGCCGAGCACCGAGGACTCGCGCAGCCCCAGCCATACGAAGAGGCCGAAGACGGCCGCGTAGGTGCTCGCGGTGAACGCGACCCAGCGCGAGCGCAGCGCGTCGGCGAGCTCGAGCCGCAAGAGCGCGCGAAACGGCGCGGCGGCGGCGCTCATCGCACCACCTCGCGCTTGGCCCGCGACGCGGCGGCCTTCTCGAGGTCGGACCAGACGGCGCCGCCGTCGTCGGCGACGCGGAAGCCGTAATCCATGGGCGTCGTGGCGCCGGTCGCGAAGCGGGCCGAGCGCGCGTCGGCCCACGCCCCCGCGCCCGTCCGGACCCACATCGAGCGCACGCTCGGGTGGTGGCCGGCGACGTACGCCGCGAGGCACCCCGGGTCGTCGAAGAAATGGCGCTCGCCCGACGTGGTGGTCAACTGCGCGGCCGAGGTCGGGTCACCGACGACCATCGCGCACTCGTCGCAGCGCTGCTTGCCCCAGACGGGCGTCTCGGGCTGGTTGGGGTTCTCGCACGCGACCGGGGTGAAGCAGAGCGCGGCGCCGAGCAGGAGGAGTGCCTGTTTCATGTCACACGACCCGCAGGTGGCGGCTCGCCGAGGAGGCGTCGCCGTGGGGGGGGGCGCCGGGGGCCGCGGTCGCCGCGGGCGAGCCGTCGCGCACGACGCGGCCGTCGCTCAGCTCGACGACGCGATCGACCAGCTGGCTGACCTCCTCGACGCGGTGCGAGCAGAGCACCAGCACCGAGCCCTCGGGGCGGGAGTCGACCTCGGCGAAGAACGCCGCGCGCGCCGCTGCGTCGAGGTTCGCCGTCGGCTCGTCGCACACGAGGATGGGAGCCTCGGCGGCGAGCGCGATGGCGGCCAGCAGCTTCTGGCGCATCCCGCCGGAGAGGTCGCGGAAGCGCTTGCTCCCCACCGCGTCGAGATCGAGCCCGAGGCGCGCGGCGCGCACGTGCGTGGCGCCGGCGTGGCCCCGGCGCAGGGCGGCGCAGGTGCGCACGACCTCGCGCACCGAGGCGTCGATGGGGGGCGCGATCTGCGGGATGTACGCGACCGAGCGCAGCGCGAGGACGGGGTCCTTCGCGATCTCGACGCCCGAGAGCGTGACGCGCCCGTCGATGCGCAAGAGGCCGAGCATGGCGCGCAGCAGGGTGGTCTTGCCCGAGCCGTTGGCGCCGACGAACGCGACGCGCTCGCCGCGGCCGACGTGCAGCGACACGTCGTGCAGCGCGGCGACGGGGCCGAACGATTTCGAGACGTGCAGGATGTCGATCAAGTTCCCCCCATGGCGACGCGCGGCGAGCGGTCCTCGAGCAGCAGGTGCGAGGCGAGCACGGGCACGGCGCGCGCGATGACCTCGATGAGCCCCATCGCCCCGGTGCCGGTGAAGAAGCGCAGCGCCGGGTGGGCGTCGGTCAGCTCGCCCGAGAGGCGCCGGATCTGAAACGGGACGTCGCCGCGACCGTCGTGGTCGAGATCGTAGCCGACGTAGTCCGACCAGGTGTTGCCCGCGAAGCGGGTCGAGAGCGCGTCGCCGCCCCCCTCGACCTCGGCGGCCACGACGTTGTCGCGGAAGTCGTTGTCGGTGAAGCCGAGCCCCTCTTCGGCGCCGAGGAAGCGCGCGGCGACGTCGTTGAGCGCGAGCACGTTGTGGTCGAAGGCGACCGGCGAGGCGGCCGAGCGCGGGGTGCGGTCGAGGTAGACGCCGGTCGTGTTGGCCACGATCCAGTTGTCCTTGACCTGCACGCCGTCGCTCTCCTTGAACCCGATGCCGACGCCCGCGGCGCCGCGCGCTCCGGCCAGCACGTTGCCC
>CAITLX010000792.1 GCA_903893335.1 uncultured delta proteobacterium
CCGGACCTCTCGATCGCCAACTGCACGACCAACGGCTCCATCGCCGGCGTCGAGTGCATCACCGCTGCGTGCGACGCCGACAACCTCTGCGGCCTGCTCAACGGCACGACGGGGTGCGCCGCGCAGTCCGCCGACGCGCGTTGCCGCACCGGCGTGTGCGACTCCGACGCCGCCTGCGGCTGGGCCAACGGGACCGCGGGCTGCACCGAGAGCGCGTCGGACCTCCGCTGCCGCAGCGGCGAGTGCGGCGGTGACGGCAAGTGCATGCCCGCCGGAGGCTGCAACGTCGACTCCGACTGCGCCGGCGGCACCTGGTGCAACGAGTCGCAGCAGAAGTGCCTGCCGCGGCTCGCCAACGGGGCGCAGATGCCCACCGACCCGCCGCACGCGAACCCGACGCTCGACGGCAAGTGCGCCGCGGGCGCGGCGAGCCTCGTCTGCACGACGCTCGTGTGCGACCTCGACGACCTGTGTGGCTGGGCCGACGGTACGCCGGGCTGCACGACCGGCGCCGACGTGAAGTGCCGCTCGGGCGCGTGCAGCACCAACGGTACGTGCAAGCCGCTCGCGGGCTGCAACGCCGACGCCGACTGCGACCCGGCGCAGTACTGCAACACCGGTGCGCACCTGTGCGCGGCCAAGCTGCCGAACGGCAGCCCGGTCGTGTCGGTGGTGGGCCACACGCCTGCGCTGCTCGTCGCCGACTGCACGGCGAACGGGGCGATCGGCCCCATCGAGTGCGCGACGGCTGTGTGCGACGCCGACAGCCTCTGCGGGCTGAAGAACGGCACCGCGGGCTGCTCGTCGGGCGACGACGTGCGCTGCCGCTCGGGCGTCTGCGACACCGACGCCGCCTGCGGCTGGGCGAACGGCACGATCGGCTGCGAGCCGAGCAAGTCCGACGCGCGCTGCCGCAGCGGCGTGTGCGGCGGCGACGCCCGGTGCATGGCCTCGGGCGGCTGCAACATCGACTCGGACTGCGCGAGCGGCACTTGGTGCAACGAGTCGGTGCACACGTGCACGGGCAAGATCGCCAACGGCGGCGCGATGCCGACCGACGCCCCGCACGCGAGCCCGACGCTCGACGGCAAGTGCGGCGTGGCCGCCTCGGCCCTGGTGTGCGCCTCGGGCACCTGCGATCTCCTCGACGACAAGTGCGGCATCGCGCTCGGCGACGGCACCTGCGACGGCACGGGCCAGTGCCGCGCGGGCGTCTGCGTGACGAGCGGGCAGAAGCCGCACACCTGCGAGCCCTGCGGCGCCAACTCCGATTGCGGCGGTAGCCAGGGCGTCTGCGACGTCACGGCCTACCGCTGCGTGACCTGCACGGTGGCCGATCACGCGGCGTGCACGGGCACGACGGCGTTCTGCAACGCGGCGACCCAGGCCTGCGTCGGCTGCAACGGCAACCTCAACTCCGGCGCGTCGTTCGCGTGCGGCTCTGGCGCGCCGTACTGCGCGGCCGACGGGTCGTGCAGCGCGAGCTGCCAGCACGACGCCGACTGCGCGTCCGGTAGCTGGTGCAACGCGGGGACGTGCGCCGAGAAGCTGAAGAACGGCTCGCAGATGCCCACCTCGGCCGGCCACGTGCCGACGCTCGACGGCGCGTGCACCTCGCCCGCCGCCGTCGCGGTCTGCGTGAGCGCGGTGTGCGACGCGACGAACAACACCTGCGGCATCGGCATCGGCGACCCCGGCTGCACGAGCGACGCGCAGTGCCAGGCGGGGCGCTGCGTGCCCGAGGGCGGCGGCCCCAAGGCCGGCTTCTGCGAGCCCTGCCTGACGAACCAGGACTGCGTCGGACCGTTGCTGGTGTGCGACCCCGCGACCAACCAGTGCGTCGCCTGCACGGCCTCGAACGCGACCGCCTGCGTCGGCACGACGCCCGTGTGCGACACGACGGTCGAGTCGTGCTTCGCCTGCAACGGCGACTTCGGCGGCGGCGCGACGCATGCCTGCCCGTCGAGCACGGCGCCGCTCTGCACCGGGTCGGGCGCCTGCACCGTGTGCGAGTCGAACGCCGACTGCTTCGGCCACGCGGGTCCGATCTGCAACACCCTGAGCGGTTCGTGCGGCGCTGCGTGCACGATCGACTCCGACTGCCCGGCGCAGTGGTGCGACAACCCCTCGGCGAGCAACGCCGCGGGCGTCTGCACCCCGAAGGTGGGCAACTCCAAGCCGCTGCCGGCGGACGCTCCGATCAACGGCCTCTGCTCGACGCCCAACGGCCTGCGCGTCTGCGCTGCGACCGTCTGCGAGACCTCCGACAACCTCTGCGGCTCGCAGAACGGCACCGCCTGCGCGGTGAAGGACGCCTGCCGCAGCGGCGTGTGCAACGCCGACGGCAAGTGCGGCGACCCGAACGGCATCGCCTGCACGGCCAAGGACACCTGCCGCAGCGCGGTGTGCAACGCCGACGGCAAGTGCGGTGACCCCAACGGCACCGACTGCGCCAAGAAGGACACCTGCCGGAGCGACGTCTGCTTCACCGACGGCAAGTGCGGCAACCCCGACGGCGAGGTCTGCACCTCCGCCGACCAGTGCCGCACCGGCGAGTGCGTCGGAGGCCATTGCGGCCAGCCGGACGCGGGCACCGACGCCGGTGACGACGCGGACGCGGACGACGCCGACGCAGCGGACGACGCGACCGACGCGACGCTCGACGCCAGCGACGCGACCGCCGAGCGAGACGACGGCGGCGACTTCGACGCCACCGACGCCGCGGAGGACCAGGGGCTCGGCAACTCGGCGCTGGGCGGCGGCTGCGCGTGCGAGACGGCGCGCAAGCGGCACGACGACGCGGGCTCGCTCGCAGCGCTGCTCGCGGCGGTGGGGCTGGTCGTCGCGCGGCGCCGCCGTCGCGACGGCGTGACCCCGAGCTGAACCCGCACCGAATACCTCGCAGAGAAGATCCGACATGCGTCAGGCAATCGTAGGGATGGCCGTCGTCGCGCTGGCGACGGCGGCCGCAGGCAGCGCGCGCGCCGACGGCAAGGGGTTCGCGCTCGATCACTTCGACCCGTCCGAGCGAGGCAGCGACTGGTTCGCCACCGAGTCGCTCGACCTGCGCGGGCACCTGCGGCCGGCGTTCGGCGTCATCGTCGATTACGGCTACAAGCCGCTGGTCCTCGCGGGGCCGAACGGCGACGAGAGCGCGGCCATCGTGTCGCACCAGGCCTTCGTGCACGCGGGCGGCTCGCTCGTGCTGTGGGATCGCCTCCGCCTGGGCGTCAGCGTCCCGGTGCTCGTCTCGAGCGGCGGCGAGTCGGCGATCGCCAATGGCGTGGTCGAGCCCCGGCCGGCGAACTCGTCGGGCCTGGGAGACGTGCGGCTCGGAGCGGACGCGCGCGTCGCGGGCAAGTACGGCACGCCGCTCACCGTCGCGCTCGGGGTGCAGGCGCACCTGCCGACGGGAGACCCGGATTCGTACACGAGCGATGGCGTCGTGCGGGTGACGCCCCGCGTGCTCGTCGCGAGCAAGCTCGGCAAGCTCGAGGCCGCGGTCTCGACGGGCTTTCAGTTCCGCGGCGACACGGAGTATGCGGGCGGCCACCTGGGCGCCGCGTGGGGCGGGGCTGCGTCGGTCGGCGTCCGCCTCCTCAACGGTCGCTTGCTCGTGGGCCCCGAGCTCTATGGCTCGACCGTGCTGCAAGATGGCGCGCTGAAGATGCGCTCGAGCCCCATCGAGGGGCTTCTCGGCGCGCACTACGCGGTGGCTCCGGACTGGCGCGTCGGCGCCGGCGTGGCGAGCGGCATGACCGCTGGCTTCGGGACGGCTCGCGTGCGCGGCCTGCTGTCGGTCGAGTGGGCGCCTGGCGCGCCGCCTCCGCCCCCGCCGGACCGCGATCGCGACGGCGTCCTCGACGCCGCCGACGCGTGCCCGGATGTGAAGGGCGTGAAGTCGGACGACGCGACGACGAACGGTTGCCCCCCCGACCGCGATCAGGACGGCATCGTGGATGCGGCCGACGCGTGCCCCGACGTCAAGGGCGTGAAGAGCGACGACCCGAAGGCGAACGGCTGCCCGCCCGACCGCGACCAGGACGGCATCCTCGACGCCGACGATGCCTGCCCCGACGCGAAGGGTGTTACCTCGTCGGAGGCGGCGAAGCACGGCTGCCCGGTCGACCCCGACCGCGACAAGGACGGCATCGCGAACGAGGCCGACGCCTGCCCCGACGAGGCCGGCCCGGCGAACGACGACGCGCAGAAGCGCGGCTGCCCCCAGGCCTTCGTGGCAGAGGGGCAGATCAAGATCCTCGACCAGGTGAAGTTCCGCTCGACGAGCGCCGAGATCCTCCCGGGCAAGGACAGCGAGGACGTCTTGCAGGCCGTGCTCGGCGTGCTCAGGAAGCACCCCGAGATCAAGCTCATCCGGGTCGAGGGGCACACCGACGATCGCGGCACGGCGGCGCTCAACCGCAAGCTGTCGGCCGATCGCGCCGCGTCCGTGGTCGGGTGGCTGACCGCGCACGGCATCGACAAGGCGACGCTCTCGAGCGCCGGCTTCGGCCCCGATCATCCCCTCACGACGAACCTGACGGACGACGGGCGGCGGGCCAACCGCCGCGTCGAGTTCCACATCGAGGAACCGGCGAAGTAGCCGCCGACTCGCACGCGGGCGCGCCTCCGGGTTGGCGCGCTCGCCGGATCGGGATACGGCACCCTCCTCGATGAAGCGTGCCGGGTCGCCGAGTTGTCCGCCGTGACCGCCTCCCGCCAGGTCGAGGCCTCCCGCGTGGATGGCCGCGGGCCGCCGTCACCCCTGCACGCGCTCGCGCTCTCGACCGCCGTGCTCTCCGGGGTGGGCGCGTCGCTCGTGCTCTTCGTGCAGGGGCTCGCCATGCCCGCGGGCGAGCGATCGGCCTTCTTCGTGAAGAACGCCCTCGGCGGCGCCACGCGGCGGGTGCTGCTCGGCGCCGTGGGGCTCGGCGCGCTGCTGCCGGCGCTGGTCGTGCTCGTCGCCCTGCTCGTGAGCGGTCGGCGCGTCGCGCCCGGCGCGCGTCGCGCGGCGAGCGTGCTCTCGCCGCTGCTGCTCGCCGCGTTCGTCCCGACGCTCTTCGACGCGCTCGCGTGGCACGCCGCGCCGCTGCCGTACCTGCTGCTGCTCTCGGCGTTCGTGCTCGCCGCCGTGCCGCTGGTCACGCGGGCCGCCGAGGCCTGGCCGGCGTCGCTGCTCGAGATCGCCGCCGCGGCGCGCGACCTCGCCTCGCCGCGCGTGCGGCGCGCGCTCCCGCTCGCCCTCGTGCTCGTCGGAGCGGCGGCCTACACGGCATTCGCGGCCTACTTCACGATCCTGACGCACCGGAGGATCGCCACCTCGGCGTTCGACCTCGGCATCTACGACAACCTGATGTGGAACGCGCTGCACGGCAGGCCGTTCCGCGTGCCCGTGCTGTTCGGCCCCGGCGGCGGGAACTACGTCTCGAACCACGCCGAGTACGCGATGCTCCTCTTCCTGCCGATCTACGCGATCCGGCCGGGGCCCGAGACGCTGCTCGTCGTGCAGGCTGCGCTGCTCGGCTTCGCCGCGGTGCCGCTCTACCTCTTCGCCTCGACGCAGCTGTCGCGCGCGGCGTCGGTCGTCGTGGCGCTCGCGTACCTGCTGTACGCGCCGCTGCACGGGCCGCAGTTCTACGACTTTCACTGGCTGCCGCTCGCGATCTTCTTCCACTTCTGGCTCTACTGGGCGATCGCCCGCAAGCGGACGTGGCTCGTCGCCGCGCTCGTCGTCGTGCTGTTCGCCATCCGCGAGGACGTCGCCTTCGGGCTCGCGGCGCTCGGCGTCTTCCTCTTCGCCACGCGGGCGCGTCCGCGGCTCGGCCTCGTGCTCGCGGCTGGCTCGGCGGCGTGGTTCGCCGTCGACAAGTTCGTCATCATGCCGTGGGCCGGCTCGTGGTGGTTCGAGAACATCTACGGCGAGCTGTTCGCCGACGGCGTCCGCACCTACGGCAGCGTCGTCAAGACGATCCTGACCAACCCCGTCTTCTTCGCCTCGTCGCTCCTGCGCGAGGACAAGCTCGTCTACGCGCTGCACATGCTCGCGCCGCTCGCGTTCCTGCCGCTGCGGCGGCTGCCGCTGCTCGTGCTGCTCGCGCCCGGCTTCGCCTTCACGCTGATGACGACGGGCTACGCGCCGACGCTGTCCATCGCGTTCCAGTACACGACCCACTGGATCCCCTACGTGTTCGGCGCGACCGTGCTCTCGCTCGCGCTCTTGCGGCGCGAGTCGTCGCCCGCGTCGGCCGCGCGCCGCCGCGCGCAGCTCGGCGTGATGGCGTTCGCGATGCTGAGCCACAGCTACGTCTTCGGCGCGGTGC
Source organism: uncultured delta proteobacterium (assembly GCA_903893335.1). Lineage (GTDB taxonomy): Bacteria > Myxococcota_A > Polyangia > Polyangiales > Polyangiaceae > CAITLX01. Next base: position 6,321 of record CAITLX010000792.1, read on the forward strand.
TGCAGCGCGGCAACTTCGTCGGTGGCTTCCAGAAGATCGAGTTCCGCATGACCGAGGGGGAGCGCGAGAGCTGGCGCTCGGTGCGCGAGCTCGTCGCGATGATCCCGCAGGACGCGAGCGTGGCGGCGACCGAGCAGGAGGTGCCGCAGATCTCGACGCGGAGCACGGCGTACACGCTCCGCTCGTCGCCCGGCGCCGTCGATTACATCCTGTTCAAGCGCTCGCACCTCTACGGCGACGCGAGGACCTCGGTCGCCGATGCGTTCAAGACCGCGCCGTACGGGCTGCTCGCGCGTCGCGGCGACGACCTGCTGCTCTGGAAGCGGGGGCACGAGTCGCCCGAGACGGCCAAGGCCAAGCAGCAATGCGGCCTGCCCTGAAGGCCCAGCGAGCGATGCGGCCTGCCCTGAGGGGCGAGGAGCAATGCGGCCTGCCCTGAAGGGCGCCGCGGGGCTCAGCGCGGGGCGTAGACCTCCACCTCGTTGAGGTGGAGGTACGACTTGTGCGGGACCTTGACGCGCACCCAGCGCGCGGTGCGCGGCGCGAGCTTCGCGCGCCAGACGACGAAGGGCTCGTCGCGTCGGGCGGCGAGCTCGTAGCTGGCGCCGTCGGACGACAGCTCGACGAGCAGCGGCACGGCTCGCTCGGGGGAGCTGTCGGTGCGGTTGTAGACCACGACCTCGGCGATGAGCTTCGGACTGCCCAGGTCGATGGCGAGCCAGGGCGTCGCGTCGTTGTCGGTGTGGAACCCCATCGTGTCGGTGTTGCCATCGACGGCGCCTCCCGGTGTCCCCCATTGCGCGAGCTCGGAGCTCGCGGTGGTGACGCGGCCGAGCGCGAGGTTGGGGCCGCGCAGGTAGGCGCGCACGCGCAGCGCCGAGCCGACCAGCACTGCGACGACGAGCACCAAGAGCGTCGCCGCGCGCGCGAAGCGGGTGACGCGCACGCGCGCGACCGCGCGGCTGGCGTCGTCGAGCCGCGAGAGGAGCGCGTCGACGAGCGTGAAGAGCGAGGCGAGGTGCGCCGCGCGCCAGGCGGCGTCGCCCTCTGCGATCGACTGGAAAGTCGCTTCGAGCAGCGCGTGTCGGCCCCGCCCGAGGTCGCCGGGCGCAACCGTCGCCGCGATCTCGGCCGACGCGCTCGTGCCCTCGAAGGCGCTCCAGACGTCGGCGGGGGGCGCGCTCGCGTCGAGCGGGGCGCCGGACTGCGCGACGAGGGCGCAGAGCGCCCAGTGCGTCGCCTCGCGCAGCAGCGAGAGCGCGGCGGCGGAGCCGTCGGAGCGCTCGAGTCGCTCGACCGGAGCCGACAGCGCCCCGGCTGCCTCGCGCGCAGCCCTGGCGCGCTCGTAGTGCGGCCAGCCCGCGTCGCCGGGCCCGAAGGCTCCCGCCCGCGCGCGGGCGAGCGCGTCTTCCATGCAGAGGAAGCGTCGCAGCGGCGAGCGCCCCGGGCCGGAGGGAGCGTGCGCGGACGGCTCGGTGGCGTCGGTCATTGCAGGGGACGAAGTAGCATGGGGGGCGGGCGCGGCGCAGGCATTTCCGGGCGCGCCCGCGCGCTCACGCCGGCGCGCGCAGCCTGCCCTCGCGGAAGACGCGAAGCTGCTCCTGGTGCAGCAGGCTGACGGCCGTCACGAAGTCGGTGCGCCGCACGCGCGCCTCGGGGAGCACGAGCGAGCGGAACACGAGCGCCGGAGCCTGGGCGCCGAGAGGCTGCGTGCGCGCCGTGGTGAGCTTGACCCTTCGCTTGCCCACCTTGCCGACCGCGTGGGCGACTTGCAGCAGCGACACCGACTGCTCGTCGGCGAAGAGCTTCATCGTGCAGCGCTCGCCGTCGCGGGGCTGCGCGAGCAGCAGTCGGGCGCTCTCGGCGATGGCGGCGGCGCAGTCGGGGGCGAACAGGAAGTCGCGCAGCGTGTCGAGCGGGACGTAGATGTTGACGGGTCGATCGAAGATGACCGAGCGCGAGACGTGCGAGAGCAACCCCTGGGCCTTCTGCAAGTCCTGGCCGGGGCCGAACAGGGTCGAGATACGCCCGAGCAGCGCGCGCCAGCCTCGGCGCCCCTCGACCCAGGCCCGCACCGCATCTTCCATTCGCAGGCGCGTGCGGCCGTAGTCGTTCAGCGGGGCGACGGGGGAGCGCTCGGTGACGGGCCGATCGAGCGAGCCTCCCCACGCCCCGCCGGCGCTCCCGGCGTGGAAGAACTGCGCCTCGTCGATCGCCCCCGCGCGGTCGAGCGCGGCGAGCAATTGCCCGAGCGCGCGCTCGTCGCTCGCGAGCACCTCGGCCGGGCTGCCGATGACGCCGACGCCAGCCGTCCAGGCCACGAAGAGGGCCCCTCCGTTGCGGCGGGCGCGCGCGAGGCACTCGGCGGCCTCGAGGTCGAAGGCGCGCGCGAGCGCCTCGGGATCGCCCCACGGGTGCGGCGCCGCCGGGCGGTAGAGGTCCCACGCGCCCTCGAGCGCGCGCTCGAGGTTGCCCCCGAGCAAACCGCGCCCGACCACCCAGGCGGTGCCGAGGCTCACGGCTTGCGCGAGGCTTCGCGCGCGGCGCGCGACACGACGAGGTAGAGCGGGCGCCCGAGCGCGGCGCTCACGGTGAGCCCCAGGTACTCGGCGAGGATGCCGAGCGAGAGCAGGATGCAGCCCGAGAAGAACGAGACGACGATGACGAGCGACGTCCAGCCCTGGACGGGGACCTGGTTGGTGAGCTTCTGCCACACGGCCCAGCCTGCCAGCAGCGCGGCGAACAGCACCGAGACGACGCCGAGCCACGCGATGAATTGCAATGGACGCGTGCCCGAGGTCAGCACCATTCGCCAGAAGTGGGCCAGCAGCTTGCGCAGCGTGTAGCCCGAGCGCCGCCCCCCCTCGCCGCGCGCGGTGATGGGGCAGGTGGTGCCCGCGCCGACCACCCATGAGAGCGCGACGTCGAGGTAGACGCCGGTGCCGCTGTAGGCGGCGAGGCTGCGGGCGACCTCGCCCCACACGAGGCGAAAGCTGCTGAAGCGCGCGGCGCCGGAGCCGAGCAGCGCGCCGAACGCGGCCTTGGCGAAGCGGCTGGCCGCGTTGCGCAGCAGGCCGTGCGGCGGTGGATTGCGGGGCACGCCGTAGACGAGGTGCGAGCCCTCGGCGAGCGCCACGTCGAGCATCGCGGGGATCTCGGCGGGGTCGTACTGGCCGTCCTCGTCGAGGGTGACGGCCCACTCGCCGCTGGTCGACGCCATGCCCGCGAGCGTCGCGGGGTGCTGGCCGTAGTTGCGCGAGAGAAACAGCGCCCGCACGAACGCGTGCTCGGCGGCGAGCGCTCGCATGACCGCGGGCGAGCCGTCGGGGCCGCCGTCGTGGACGAGCACGACCTCGGTCACGCGGTAGGCGTGCCCGGCGGGGGTCGTGCCGCCGCAGGCGAGCGGGGCGAGCTCGGCGAGCAGCGGCCGAAGCGTGCGCTCGCCCTGGAAGACGGGGAC
>CAITLX010000793.1 GCA_903893335.1 uncultured delta proteobacterium
CGCTCCTCGCTCGCCGTCGTGGCGACGCGCGAAGCGAGCGCCCCGGCGAGCGCAGCGCCGCGCGCCGAGGCCGCGTCGTCGCTGGCCTGCCGCAGCCCCGAGAGCCCCGCGAGCGTCACCGCGAGCGCGGTGGCGGCGCCCATGGCCACGACGAGCGCGGGCACGAGCGCGACGAGCGGCAGCCCGGCGCGGCCGAGGCGGGCGGGGCGTGCCATGGGGGCGAGCGTACCCCAGGCGGGGGACGAGGACGTTGGCCGCCCTCCGCCCGGATGGCATATGCTCCGAGGGCCGCGCGAGGAGAGGTCGTCGCGCGGTGACCACGAGTCTCCGAGGAGAGCCGCGCGCATGTCGAACGGGAACCGGATCGGAGAGCTTCTCGTCCGAGAGAAGCTCATCAGCCTGCAGCAGCTGCGCCAGGCGCAGGAGGAGCAGAAGCGCACGGGCACGACGCTCGGCGCGACGCTGCAGAAGCTCGGTTACGTCTCCGACGGGGACATCACGACCTTCCTGTCGACGCAGTACAAGGTCCCCGCGGTCAACCTCGACGAGTACGAGATCGACGCCGACGTCCTCAAGCTCATCGGCAAGGAGGTCTGCGAGAAGCACAAGATCATCCCGGTCTCGCGCGCAGGCTCCGCGCTCATCGTCGCGATGGCGGACCCGACCAACCTCCACGCCATCGACGACCTGAAGTTCCTCACGGGCTTCAACGTCGAGCCGATGGTCGCGTCCGAGAACGCGATCATGGCGGCCGTCGAGCGCTACTACAACGTCGGCCCCTCCTACGAGGAGGTCATGGCCGGCTTCGACGAGGGGGAGATCGGCGTCACGGCCGAGGGCGGCGACGCCGTCGACATGAACGACCTCGAGAAGGCGAGCGAGGAAGCGCCCGTCGTCCGGCTCGTGAACATGATCCTGCTCAGCGCCATCAAGAAGGGCGCCAGCGACATCCACATCGAGCCCTACGAGAAGAAGCTGCGCGTGCGCTACCGCGTCGACGGCGTGCTGCTCGAGGAGATGGCGCCGCCGCTCAAGCTGCGCAACGCGATCGCCAGCCGCGTGAAGATCATGAGCCAGCTCGACATCGCCGAGCGGCGCCTCCCGCAGGACGGCCGCATCAAGCTCAAGCTCGGCAAGGGCAAGGAGATGGACTTTCGCGTGTCGGTGCTTCCCACCCTCTGGGGCGAGAAGATCTGCATGCGCCTGCTCGACAAGTCCAACCTCCAGCTGGACATGACGAAGCTCGGCTTCGACAAGAAGCCCCTCGATGACTTCCAGTGGGCCATCCACCAGCCGTGGGGCATGGTGCTCGTCACCGGCCCGACCGGCTCGGGCAAGACGACGACGCTCTACTCGGCGCTCAGCGAGCTCAACAAGGTGGCGCACAACATCAGCACCGCCGAGGACCCGGTCGAGTACAACCTGCACGGCATCAACCAGGTGCAGATGCACGAGGAGATCGGCCTCAACTTCGCGGCCGCGCTCCGCGCGTTCCTCCGGCAGGACCCGGACATCATCATGGTCGGCGAGATCCGCGACTTCGAGACCGCGGAGATCGCGGTCAAGGCCGCGCTCACGGGCCACATGGTGCTCTCGACGCTCCACACCAACGACGCGCCCGCCACCATCTCGCGCCTGCTCAACATGGGCGTCGAGCCCTTCCTCATCACCGCCAGCGTCAACCTCGTGCTCGCCCAGCGCCTCGCCCGCAAGGCGTGCGCCGACTGCAAGGCCGATTTCCCGATCGACAAGCAGGTGCTGCTCGACATCGGCTTCACCGAGGACCAGGCCGAGCGCGCCCGCCCGATGAAGGGCGTCGGCTGCCGCACCTGCAACGGCAGCGGGTACAAGGGGCGCGTCGCGCTCTACGAGGTCATGCGCTTCAGCGAGTCGCTCAAGGACATGGTCCTCCAGGGCGCCTCGACCGCCGAGCTCAAGGCAGCCGCGATCCGCGGCGGCATGCTGACCCTGCGCATGAGCGGCATCCAGAAGGTCATCGACGGCATGACCACGACGGAGGAGATCCTCCGTGTCACCATGGCGGACTGACCCGCCCCCGCGAACCGAGCGCACGATCCCATGACCCAGCTTCCGCCGCCCGAGGGCCTTCGCGTCAACCTTCACCAGCTGTTGAAGGCGATGATCGAGAAGGGCGCGAGCGACATGCACATCACGACCGGCTCGCCGCCGCTGCTTCGCATCGACGGCTCCGTCGTCCCGCTCAAGCTCCCGGCGCTGTCGCCCATCGAGACCAAGCAGCTCTGCTACTCGATCCTCACCGAGGAGCAGAAGATCCAGTTCGAGAAGACCAACGAGCTCGACCTCTCGTTCGGCGTGAAGCACCTCTCGCGCTTCCGCGCGAACGTCTTCACGCAGCGAGGCGCCGTCTCGGGCGCCTTCCGCGCGATCCCGTTCAAGATCTTGAGCTTCGACGAGCTCGGCCTGCCGAGCGTCGTCGGCGAGCTCTCGAGCCGGCCGCGCGGGCTGGTGCTGGTGACGGGCCCGACCGGGTCGGGCAAATCGACGACGCTCGCCTCGATCATCGACAAGATCAACGGCGAGACGCGCCAGCACATCATGACGATCGAGGACCCGATCGAGTACCTGCACCCGCACAAGCTGTCGGTGGTCAACCAGCGCGAGGTCGGCAGCGACACGGCCAATTTCAAGACGGCGCTGAAGTACGTGCTGCGCCAGGACCCGGACGTCGTGCTCATCGGCGAGCTGCGCGACCTCGAGACGATCGAGGCGGCGCTCACCATCGCCGAGACGGGCCACCTCGTCTTCGCCACGCTGCACACCAACTCGTGCGCGCAGACGATCAACCGCATCGTCGACGTGTTCCCCTCCAACCAGCAGCAGCAGATCCGCGCGCAGCTCGCGTTCGTGCTGCAAGGCGTCGTGACGCAGCTGCTCTTGCCGCGCGCGAGCGGGCCGGGGCGCGTGCTCGCGGTCGAGGTGATGGTGCCCAACTCGGCCATCCGCAACCTCATCCGCGAGGACAAGGTCCACCAGATCTACTCGTCGATGCAGATGGGCCAGGACAAGTACGGGATGCAGACGCTCAACCAGTCGCTGTTCTCGCTCTTCAGCCGCCGCCTCATCACGCTCGAGGAGGCCGTCGGCCGGTCGAGCGAGCCCGAGGAGCTTCGCAACATGATCGAGGGCAAATCGGCCCTCGGCGGCGCCGCGCCGCGCCCCGCCAACCGCTGACGGCGGCGCGGGGCTGCGAGCAGCCTGCTCGGCGTGAGGATTGCGCCGTCGGCGTCGCGGGGCGATCGCGCGACCGCGCGTGTTGAGGGATGGCGCCGCGGGCGTCGCGGGGTTAGAGACCCCCTCGCATGTGCGGCGTCTTCGGCATCTGGGGCCATCCTGAAGCGGCGAAGCTCAGCTACCTGGGGCTGCACGCGTTGCAGCACCGGGGGCAGGAGTCGGCCGGCATCGTCACGAGCGACGGGCATCGGCTCTACGCCCACCGCGCGATGGGGCTGGTCAACGACTGCTTCCGCCCGGCCGACCTCGCGACGCTGCCGGGCGCGTCGGCCATCGGGCACGTCCGCTACTCGACCGCCGGCGGTTCGCACATCCGCAACGCGCAGCCGTTCTCGGTGGACGACGCGCGCGGCTCGATCGCCGTTGCGCACAACGGCAACCTGACCAACGCGGACGACGTGCACGAGCGCCTCGAGGCGCGCGGCTCCATCTTCCAGAGCGGCAGCGACACCGAGGTCATCGTGCACCTCGTGGCGATGAGCACGCAGCGCGCGGTCGAGGACCGCATCGCCGACGCGCTCTCGCAGGTGCGCGGCGCGTACTCGCTCGTGTTCCTCACCGAGAACGCCCTGGTCGCCGTGCGCGACCCGATGGGCATCCGGCCGCTCGTGCTCGGCACGATGAAGACCGAGCACGGCGACGACGTGCACGTCGTGGCCAGCGAGCCGACGGCGTTCGACCTCATCGACGCCCGCCTCGTGCGCGAGATCCTCCCCGGCGAGATGATCGTCATCGATCGCCACGGCGTGCGCTCGAGCCGCCCCTTCGCGACCGCGCCGACGCGCCTGTGCGTGTTCGAGTACGTCTACTTTGCGCGCCCCGACGCGAAGATCGGCGGCGTCGGCGTGTACGAGGCGCGCAAGCGCTTCGGCCGCCGCCTCGCCGAGGAGGCCCCGGCGGTGTGCGACCTCGTCATCCCGGTGCCCGACTCCGGCGTGCCGGCGGCCATCGGCTACGCCGAGCGCTCGGGCGTTCCGTTCGAGATGGGCCTCATCCGCAGCCACTACGTCGGCCGCACGTTCATCGAGCCGCAGCAGTCCATCCGCCACTTCGGCGTGAGGCTCAAGCTCAACGCCGTCAGCGAGACCATCCGCGGCAAGCGCGTCGTCGTCGTCGACGACTCGATCGTGCGCGGCACCACCAGCCGCAAGATCGTGAAGATGATCCGCGACGCGGGCGCCTCGGAGGTGCACCTGCGCATCTCGAGCCCGCCGACCAGCTGGCCCTGCTACTACGGAATCGACACGCCCACGCGCAAGGAGCTCGTCGCCTCCAGCCACACGGTCGCCGAGACGTGCAAGTTCATCACGGCCGACTCGCTCTCGTACCTGTCGCGCGACGGCATGCTCGACGCGGTCGCGACCTCGCCCGGCTGCTCGTCGAGCGCGGAGGAGTTCTGCCACGCCTGCTTCTCGGGGCAGTACCCCATCCCGCTCGGGCCGCCGCCGCGTGGAAGGCAGCTCCCCATCGCCGGCGTGGCGAGCTAGTCTGCGCGCGATGACGGCGAGCGCTCTGTTCGACCACGCCCCCGACCGCGTCTCGATCGTCGAGGTGTCGCCGCGCGACGGCCTGCAGAACGAGCCGACGATCGTGCCCACCGAGGGCAAGCGCCAGCTCATCGACGCGCTCGTCGCCGCGGGCGTCGCGCGCGTCGAGGTCACCAGCTTCGTGTCGCCTCGGTGGGTGCCGCAGCTCGCCGACGCCGACACGCTCGCCGCCGAGCTCCGCGCGCCGGCGGGGGTCTCGTTCGCCGCGCTCTGCCCGAACGCGCGCGGCCTGGAGCGCGCCCACGCGGCCGGTCTCGACGAGATCGCCGTGTTCCTCTCCGCGAGCGAGTCGCACAACCAGAAGAACGTCAACAAGTCGGTCGCCGACACGCTCGCGGTCTTCCGCGAGATCGTGCCGCCCGCGCGCGACCTCGGCATGCGCGTGCGCGCGTACGTCTCGACGGTGTGGGGCTGCCCCTACGAGGGGGAGGTCGACCCGAAGGTCGCGCTCGGCATCGCGAAGGAGCTCGTGGTGCTCGGCTGCTACCAGGTGTCGCTCGGCGACACGATCGGCTGCGGCACCCCCCGCCAGACGGCCGAGATCCTCGAGCGCTTCGCCGGCGAGCTCGCGCGCGACAAGGTCGCGCTGCACTTCCACGACACGCGCGGCACGGCGCTGGCCAACGCGCTGGTGGGCCTCGAGATGGGCTTCCGCGATTTCGACGCGTCCGTCGGCGGCCTCGGCGGCTGCCCCTACGCGCCCGGCGCCGCGGGCAACCTCGCGACCGAGGACCTCGTCTACATGCTGCACGGCATGGGCATCGAGACGGGCATCGACCTCGACCGGCTCATCGAGGCCGGTCAGCTCGCCGAGCGCCTCGTCGGGCGCCCGCTGCCCGGCAAGGTGCACAAGGCCGGCCGCTTCACGCGACGCACCGGGCCTACGTAGCTCAGGTCGCGCGCCGTCGCGGCGGTCAGGGGCCTGCCTGGCAGGCGAGGTGCGAGAAGTAGACCTCGGGGCCGCCGGCGCGGTCGTCGCGGAAGAGCACGCCGACGTCGCCCGCGGGGCCGAACGCGGCGTAGGGCATGACGCTGTCGCCGGTGGCGCGCGTGATGCGGCTCTCGGGGCCGAGGGCGCTCGCGAGGTGCCCGTCGAGCATCTTGCTGTAGAGCTCGTAGCCCTGGTTCGCGTCCTTGTCGTCGCTCCACACGAGCAGCGCGCGGTCGCCGAGCGGCAAGAGCGCGGGGTAGCGCGAGTGGCGCGGGCTGTCGGTGAGGGCTCGCGCGGCGGTCACGCGGGCGCCGTCCTCCGACAGCGCGGCGCCGTAGACGGCGCGCGGCGCGAGGTCGGTCTCGTACCAGGCGACGAGGTAGGCGTCGCGGTTCCACGCGATGGTGGGGAAGGCCCCTTGCAGGCCGGAGGTCACCTCGAGCGCGGAGGCGCGCTCCTTGAGCAGCGGGTCGAGCGAGGCGAACCAGACCGAGGTCTGCCCCGCGACGACGCGCGTCCACGCCAGCCCGAGGCCGTGCGCGCCCGCGGCGAGCACGGGCGACTCGTCCTGCGACGCCGAGAGGCGCGTCGCCTGCGTCTCGCTGCCGAGCAGCGAGCCGTCGAGCGCGATGCGGCGCCCCCAGATCTGGAAGTTGCCCGCGCGGTCGTCCTCCCACGCGACGACGAACTCGTTGCCCGTCCACACGAGCGACGGGTTGATGGAGAAGCCCGGGGCGCGCGTCACGCGTACGTCGGCGGCGAGCTTCTGTCCGTCGGGGGCGAGCGTCGCGAAGTAGATCTCGTAGTTGGCGTCGCGCCGGTCGCTCCACGCGACCCCGAGCCGATCGCCCGTCCATGCGGTCGAGCCTCCGCTCGCGTCCGACGGCACCAGGGTGAGCTTCGCCTCGGCGCGCGCGATGGCGCCGTCGCTCGTGAGGCCCGAGGTGTAGACGCCGGATTTCCCGGCGACCTCGCCCGAGTAGGTGGCCACGTACGAGGTGCCCGTCCACGCGACGCCTCCGGGCGACGCCGGCGAGAGGTCGCTCGAGACGCGCAGCGCGTCGGCGCCCGTCGGCTCGTAGCGGGCGCCGTCGTCGACCACGCCGTTGCAGTCGTTGTCGACGCCGTCGCAGCTCTCGCGACCGCCGGGCAGCGCGCCGGCGTTGGTGTCGTCGCAGTCGTCGCCGCACGCTCCGGTGTCGCCCGCGGCGTGCCCCGGCAGCGGCGCGCGGTGCCCGTCGCGATCGAGGTCGAGCGTGACGGGCGCGTGCGTGCAGCCCCCCTTGGTCGCGTCGCACGCGTCGGCGGTGCAGGGGTCGGCGTCGTCGCACCCGAGCGGGCCTGCATCGACACACTTGCCCGCGTCGCAGCGGACGACCTCGCAGAGGTCGGCGCCGACGCAGTCGGCGTCGATGAGGCAGACCGGCGCGTCGGGCGTGCCCGCGTCGTCGGCGACGACGAGCCCCGTGCGCGCGCCGCACCCGAGCGCTCCGAGCGCGAGCGCCGCGAACCCGCTGGCGACGCGCCCCGCCGACCGGCCTGCCGCTCCGCCGGGCCTCACAGGCAGCCACCGATGCCGGGGACGTCGACCGGCTGGCACACCAGGCCGTCGGGGCACGACCCGACCTGGGCGATGCGGCAGAGCTGCACGCACGAGACGCCGGCGCCGGAGACGACGCAGACGAAGCCCCCCGCGCAGCCCGAGCCGGCCCCGTCGCAGGCGTCGCCCTGTGTTCCGGTGCCCGCGGGGACGCAGGAGGCGCCGTATTGCTCCTGCGCGCAGGGCCCCTGCGGGTAGCTGACCCACGGCATGCACGCCTCGCCCGCGGCGCAGCCGCCCGGCGCTGCGGCGTACGGGTCGCAGTCGAGCTGCGGCGGGTCGATGGGCGCGTCGGGGCAGCCCGGATCGTGGAAATCGGGGAGGGCGTCGCGCACGTCGGCGCGCGTGTCGCGGGGCGCGTCCCGCGCGGCGTCGCGCGCGTCGGCGGCGGCGTCGGCCGAGCCCGCGTCGAGCGCGTCGTCTCCCTCGCCGGGGGACACCGAGCCGCCGCAACCCACCAGCGACAGCCCTACGGCGACGACCGAAACGCCCAAGCTCACGCGCATGATCGCGGAAGCGTAGCCGAACTTCGCGCGCCGGGACACCCGCGGCGCGCCGGCGCACGGGTCAAACGTTCGGGTCGCGCGGCGCGCGGGTCAATCGTCCGGGTCGTGCGGCGCGCGGGCCAATCGTCCGGGTCGTGCGATGCGCGGTTCAATCGTCCGGGTCGTGCGATGCGCGCGCAAACAGCAACTCGTGGGACCGCACCATGCGCCGGCGGCCGAGCAGCGCGGCGTGCTCGAGCACGGCGCGTAGCTCGCGCAGGTTGCCGACCCAGGGCTGGGCGCGCAGCGCGGCGACCGCGTCGGGCGAGAGCTCGCGCGCCGGCAGCGGCATGCCCTCGGTGGTGGCGAGCAGGAGCGCTGCGGCGATCGCCTCGATCTCGTCGCCGCGCTCGCGCAGCGGCGGGATGCCGACCGACACCGCGCCCAGCCGCTCGAGCAGGTCGGCGCGGAAGGTCCCGTACGCCACGGCGTGGCGCAGCGGGTGGGTGGTCGTCGCGACGATGCGCGGCTCGAGCGCCACGCGCGACGCGCCGCCCATGCGCGTGAACGATCCGTCGCGAAGGGCCTCGGCGAGGCGCTCCTGGACGAGCATCGGGAGCTCACCGACCGACTCGAGCACGACGGTGCCGCCGCGCGCTGCCTCGAGCACGCCGGGGGTCGTGCGCCCGTCCGTCTCGCTGCCGAAGAGCGTGCGCTCGAGGGCGTGCGGCTCGAGGGCGGCGCAGTGCACGTGGCAGAGCGGCCCCTCGCGTCGGCCGCCGCGCAGGTGCAGCAACGTGGCGAACGCTCCCTTGCCAGCGCCGAGCTCGCCGCAGAGCAGGAGGTTGGCGTCGGCGCCGAGGCGGACGACGAGGTCGAGCAAGCGAGCGAAGACGCCGCCGACCGCGAAGTGGGAGGCTGCCTGCTCGAGCGGGGGGGGGACCGAGGAGGTGCGCTTGCGGCCTCCGGTGGGTGACGAGGGGCGGACGATGACGCGCGACACGACGGTCACCTGCGGCGCGAGCGCCAGCAGCGCGGCGCCCATCGCGACCACGGCCCCCGTCGCGAGCGGGACCGGCTCGCCGGGGGCGAGGTGCTCGCCCGCGATGGACGTCCCGTGCACGCCTCCGAGGTCGGTGATCGTGGCGTCGTGGGTGAGATCGAGGCGTGCGTGCACGCGCGAGACCTCGCGCCGGTCGAGCCGCACGTCGCACGTCGGATCGCGGCCGACCGTGAGCCCCGGCGCCGCGGAGACGCAGACCTCGCGCGCGCCGAGGCCGTCGTCGACGAGCAGGCGGACGGGGGCGAGGCGATGCCCGGTGCCCTCCCGAGCGTCGGGGGTGGCCGCGGACGCTTGCGGGAGGTGCGACATGGGACTGAGAAACATTATCGAAAACGCCGACGCTCGCGTCAACGGGGCGACGCGAAATCGCTGAAAAGAGATAGATGGGCGGCAAACGAGGGGGGGGCCGCCCGCTCAGTGCCCCCTCAGCGCTCGATGTGCGCCGTCGAGCCGGGAGCGACGCCGTGCCGCCGCGACCAACCCGCCGGGACCTCGAGCACGTACGCGGCCGGGCAGGGCACGGAGCGCGCGTCGTCGGTGAGCGGCGCCGCGCTCTCGACGATGCCGACGACGAAGCCGTCGCGGTCGAGGAAGAGCATGTCGAGCGGCAGGCAGGTGTCGTGCATCCAGAAGGTGCGCACGCGCGTGTCGTCCCACGCAAAGAGCATCCCGCGGTCGTCGTCGAGGCGCGTGCGGTACATGAGGCCGCGCGCCTGGTGGGCCTCGCTCAGCATCTGCTCGACGGTCAGCGCCGGCGCGGGGGTGCCGGGGAAGGTCACGCGCGCGAGCGGGACCTTCGGCGGCGCGCGGTCGGGGTCGCGCGGGCAACGCGCCGCAGCGGCAGGGGCGACGGTCGGCGGCGGCGTGGCGGGGAGGGGCCGGACGCAGCGCGTGGGCGCGCGGGCGGTCGGCGCCGAGGGCGCGGCGGCGTCGATGGCGACCTCGGGCGCCGGCGCGGCGCGCGGGGGCTCGGGGGGGACACGGTCGCAGCTTGCGGCTGCGACGAGGGAACCGGCGACGAGGTGCAGGAGCGCGCGCATCGGCCGACGAGCTAGCACGGCCGGACGCGCGCCGGGGTGCGCGTCAGAGGCAGCAGCGGAAGCCGATGCTGGGCGACGTCGCGTCGCGCGTGCTCGGCGCGTCCGCGCCGGCCGCGTCGCAGCGCAGGCCCGTCGCGTCGGAGGCGAAGGAGCCTCCGCGCGCGCGGCAGTGGTCGCTCGCGCCTGCGGAGTCGTCGCAGGCGTCCTCCCACTCGGCGACGTTGCCGCTCATGTCGAACAGCGCGGGCATGGTGCCCTCGCACGTCGCGGTCCCTACGCCGCCGACCGGGACGTCGGCGACGCCGCCCGAGCTGTCCGAGTAGCCCCCGCCGTTGCACCCGGTCGACTGGAACGTGTTGCCGTAGGGGTACTCGTTCACGCCGTTGCCGGTGCACGCGAGCCACCACTCGCCGAGCGCGGCGTTCGAGAAGTCGGCCGCCGCGACGGGCGCACCGCCGTCTCCGCACAGGCGGCGTCCGAGGTACGAGCAGTAGGCCCACGCGTCGCACCAGTCGACGCTGGTGACCGGCTTGGTCGCGTCGCCCGCGGCAGCCGGCCAGCCGACGGTGGGGACGAGATCGGTGTCGAACGAGCAGGCGAGCGGGAAGGTCGGCAGGACGTCTGCCGCCAGGTAGGTCGCGTACGCCTCGTTGGTCACCTCGGTGGCGTCGATGCAGTACGGCGCGATGCCGGGGCCGAGCACCATGTCGGGGGGGCAGGCGCAGCGACCGCTCGAGCAGCGCGCCGTCGCGCAGTCGCTGTCGAGCGAGCAGGCGCGCGTGGCGGCGCACTTCAGGGCGCACGAGCCGCCGCAGTCGACGTCGCTCTCGTCGCCGTTGGCTGCCCGGTCGAAGCAGGTCGGGACGCCGCACACGTGCGTGGCGCTGCAGTACGCCGTCGCGCAGTCGGAGGCGTCGTTGCAGCGCCTGCCGTCGACGCAGGGCGAGCAGGCCTGTCCGCCGCAGTCGACGTCGCTCTCGGTGCCGTTGGTGATGTTGTCGGTGCAGGTCGCCGCGGCGCACTTGCCGCGCACGCCGAGCGAGGCGCAGCGCTTGCTCGAGCAGTCGCCGTCGACGTTGCAGTAGCGGCCGTCGGCGCAGGTCGCGCACAGGCTACCGCCGCAGTCGTTGTCCGACTCGTCGCAGTCGCCGAGGTGGTTGGAGCAGTGATCGACCGGGCAGGACACCTCCTCGACGACGTCCTGCGTCGTGGCGTCGGAGGCCTCGGATGACCCGTCGCTCGCGTCGCCGTCGGCGTCGGGCTCGGCGCTCGCGTCGAGCGCGCTGTCGTCGGCCGCGTCGGCGGCAGGCGCATCGCTGCTCGCGTCGCCCGCGGCGTCGGTGGCGGCCGCGTCGCTCGCGACGGGGTCGATGGCGTCGGCGCTGCTGCACGCGGTCGCGGAGGCGATCGCGATCGCGAGGGAGAGCGCGCGCACGAGGGAGCCGATCGCAGGGCTGAGCCTCTTCGACTCGCGGCTTGCTGAGCCCATCTTCTTCGACTCGCTGCTCGCAGGGCTCATCTTCTTCGACACGCGGCCTCCCGTTGCGGTGCGCGCTCTTGGCTGCGCGCTCCGAATCGATCATCTTACGCCCTCTCTCCGGGTCGCTGAGGACAATGCGACGGGCCCGAGCGGCGCGCTTCCCAAGCGGCGCCGCGGGGGGTAAGTCCGTCGGACCGCGAGGCGCGCCCCACGCGCGCACGGCGGTCCCAACATGTCCACGAAGTCCGACGCGCTGCGCTACCACTCCGAAGGTCGCCCCGGGAAGATCGAGGTCGTCCCCACCAAGCCGTGCTCGACGCAGCGCGATCTGTCGCTCGCGTACTCCCCCGGCGTCGCCGAGCCGTGCCTCGAGATCGAGCGGCGCCCCGACGCCGTCTTCGAGTACACGGCCAAGGCGAACCTCGTCGCGGTCGTGTCCAACGGCACCGCGGTGCTCGGCCTCGGCGACATCGGCGCGCTCGCGAGCAAGCCCGTCATGGAGGGCAAGGGCGTCCTCTTCAAGAAGTTCGCCGACATCGACGTCTTCGACATCGAGATCGACGAGAAGGACCCGGACAAGCTCATCGAGATCATCGCCTCGCTCGAGCCGACCTTCGGCGGCATCAACCTCGAGGACATCAAGGCGCCCGAGTGCTTCGCCGTCGAGGCCGCGCTCAAGAAGCGCATGCAGATCCCGGTGTTTCACGACGATCAGCACGGCACCGCGATCATCAGCGCGGCCGCGATGCTCAACGCCGCCGAGATCCAGGGCAAGCGCCCCGAGGACCTCCGCGTCGCCGTCTCGGGGGCCGGCGCGAGCGCGATCTCGTGCATGAACCTGTGGCGCATGGTGGGCGTCCGCGTCGAGAACATCCTCATGTGCGACTCGAAGGGCGTGCTGCACGAGGGGCGGCGCGGCAGCGTCGACGTGACCAAGGAGCCCTACCTGCGCCAGACCGCCGCGCGCACGCTCGGCGACGCGCTGGTCGACGCCGACGTGCTCGTCGGCCTCTCGAAGGGCAACTGCGTCACCGCCGAGATGGTCGCGCGCATGGCGCCCAAGCCGATCATCTTCGCGCTCGCGAACCCCGACCCCGAGATCCCGTACGCGGTCGCCCGCGCGGCGCGCCCCGACGCCATCATCGGCACCGGGCGCAGCGACTTCCCCAACCAGGTCAACAACGTCCTCGGCTTCCCCTACATCTTCCGCGGCGCCCTCGACGTCGGCGCGCGGCAGATCGACGAGGGGATGAAGCTCGCAGCGGCGCGCGCCATCGCGGAGCTCGCCCGCGAGCCCGTGCCCGACCGCGTCCGCGCGGCGTACGGCGGCGGCGCGCTGCGCTTCGGGCCCGAGTACATCCTGCCCAAGCCCGTCGATGAGCGCGTGCTGCTGTTCGTCGCGCCGGCCGTCGCGCGCGCCGCGATGGAGAGCGGCGTCGCGCGCAAGACGATCGACCTGCAAGAGTACCGCGACACCCTCGAGCGACGGCTCGGCCCGGCGCGCTCGCTCATGCGGCAGATCGTCTACCGCGTGGCGCACGAGCCCAAGCGCATCCTCTTCGCCGAGGCCGACGACGAGCGCGTGCTGCGCGCGCTGCACGTGCTGGTCGAGGAGCGCATCGCGCGCCCCGTGCTGCTCGGCGACGAGAAGGCGCTGCGCGCCCGCGCCGAGACGCTCGACGTGCGCCTCGACGGCGTCGAGATCCTGCCGATGGCGGGCCGGCCGAGCCTGGAGCGCGAGGCCGCGCTGCTGCTCGAGCTTCGCGGGCGTCGCGGCATGACGGCGCCCAACGCGCGGTTCGCCGTCGAGCACGACCCCACGCTCGCCGGGCTCGTCATGGTGCGGCTGGGCGAGGTCGACGGCGTCGTCGTCGGCCTGCAGCACGGCTACCCCGAGACGATCCGCTCGGCGCTGCAGATCGTCGGCACCGCCGACGGCACGCGCTCGGCGGCGGGCGTGCACGTCGTGGTCACCTCGCGCGGGCCGCTCTTCTTCGCCGACACGACGGTGAACATCTCGCCCGACGCCGCGACGCTCGCGGACATCGCGATCATGACGGCCGAGTTCGCGCGGGCCATCGGCGTCGAGCCCCACGTCGCGATGCTGAGCTTCGCGAACTTCGGCTCGTCGGGGTCGCCCGAGGCGACCAAGGTCGCCGAGGCCGTGCGCCTGGTGCGCAAGCGCGAGCCCGCGCTCGACGTCGAGGGGGAGATGCAGGTGCAGATCGCGCTCGACCCGGTCGCGCGCGCGCAGGCTTGGCCGCATGCGACGCTGCGGGGCGAGGCCAACGTGCTCGTCTTCCCGAACCTCGCCGCCGGCAACACCGCGTACCAGCTGCTCGCTCGCGTCGGCGGGGCCGAGGAGATCGGCCCCGTGCTGCTCGGCCTACGCGCGCCCGTGACCGTCGCGCCGCCGGCGTGCAGCGTCGACACCATCGTGCAGATGACGGCGATGACGGCGCTGCACGGGCTGACCCTCGTGCGCGGCGCCTGACCCTCCGGCAGAGGCACGCGCGTCGCCTGACCCTCCGGGAGAGGTACGCGCGCGTCGCCTGACCCTCTTGGGGGCGGCGCGCGCGGCGAAGTTGACGCGCGCCGCCGCGCATCGCAAGAGCGCGGGCACCATGAAGCGCGCCCTCCTCGTCTGTGCCAGCGTCGCCACCCTCGCCGGCTGCGACCCCCGAACCCCCGAGCCCTCGGCGGCCAACGACAAGAAGCCCGCGGCGGTCGCGTCGGCGACGGCGTCTGCCGCCGTCACGGCGCAGGCTGCGCCGGTCGCTCCCACGCCCCCGCCCCGCAAGGTCCCCGGTCGCCCCACGGCGACCGTCGCCGCGGCGCCCGACGACCCGATCAAGGCGCAGTGGTCGCTCGCCGACGCCACCAAGGGGCTCTCGGGCTCCGGCGCGCTGACCGCCACCCTCGAGACGGACATGGGCGCGCTCTCGTGCAAGCTCTACGAGGACAAGGCGCCCGTCACCGTCGCCAACTTCGTCGGCCTCGCGCGCGGCACGCGCCCCTGGAAGAGCCCCGCGGGCAAGTGGGAGAAGAAGCCGGCCTACGACGGCACGACGTTCCACCGCATCATCAAGGGCTTCATGATCCAGGGGGGCGACGCGAAGGGCACCGGCACCGGCGAGCCCGGCTACGTCATCCCCGACGAGATCTGGGCCGACGGCGTGCACGACCGCGCGGGCCTGCTCTGCATGGCCAACCGCGGCCCCAACACCAACGGCGCGCAGTTCTTCATCACCGACGCGTCGGCGCCGCACCTCGACAACAACTACACCATCTTTGGTGAGTGCTCGCCCGAGGAGGTCGTCCACAAGATCGCCAGCGCCGAGGTCCGCGGCGACAGGGCGGCGAGCCCGCCGAAGATCAAGAGCGTCAAGATCTCGCGCGCGAAGTAGTCGCGCGCCCAGGAGGGGGGAGGGCGCTCAGTCCGGCTGGTACAGCGTGCGCTGCGCTCAGTCGGGCTGGTACAGCGTCCTCTGCGAGGCGTCCTCGAAGTAGAAGCGCTCGGCGCGGTCGAAGGTGAGGGCGCCGAACGCGTTGATGGCCACGCCGACGAGCGCGGCGCCCCAGAACGCCTTGCCGAAGCGGTAGCCGCCG
>CAITLX010000794.1 GCA_903893335.1 uncultured delta proteobacterium
AGCTCGAGCTCCGGCGAGCAAACAGCAGCGGGGAGCGAGCCGCCCGCGTCGCCGCACGACGCGCCCGCATCGACGTCGGCCGCTCCCGCGTCGCGCGCATCGGGCCCCGCGTCGGCGGGCGAGCAGCTCGCGCGCAGCTGCCACGCGCCCTCGACGCACGCGTAGATCGCGCGGCAGGTCGGGTCGTCGCAGCTGCCGCCGCCGCTCGCGGGGCACGCGCCTGGATCGAGCGGCGGGCAGCGCGCCACCGAGAGGTCGTCGCCGCACGCCCCGAGCGCCGCGGCGAAGGCGAGCGCTCCGAAGGCGCGCCTCACCTGCCGCCCCGCGCCGCCTCGCCCGACAGCTCGACCAGGGCGGCGCGCACGCGCGCCCGAAGCTCGTCGCGCGCGTCCGAGCCCTTGCCGAGCGGCGCGATGGGCGCGCCCACCCGCACCTCGGCGCGACCGGGCCGGATCGCGAAGACGTCCTTCGGGCAGATCGCGCGCGTGCCGCGCACGCCGACCGGCACGATGGGCACGTCGGCGGCCTCGGCCAGGTAAAACGGCCCCTTCTTCAGCTCGCGCACGCCCGACCGCTCGCTGCGCGTCCCCTCGGGGAACACGAGCAGCGACGCGCCGGCGTGCACCCGCTCGGCCGCGTGCGCGATCGACTCCTGCCCCGCGCTCCGATCGCTCCGGTCGATCGGCACGCAGCCGAGCGCGCGGATGGCCTTGCCGAACGCGGGCAGCGCGAAGAGCTCCTTCTTGGCGAGCACGCCGAAGGGCACCGGGAGCGCGCGGAAGATCACCGGAATGTCGAGCAAACTCTGGTGGTTGGCCATCACCAGCATCGGGCGCGACCAGTCGACCTGCTCGCCCCCCTGCACCTCGACGACGACGCCGGCGCGACGGCAGAGCGTCTCGGACCAGACGCGAGCGGTCTGGCGCACGGCCGCGCCCGAGGGGTCGCGCGCGGCGCCCACGAGCGCCTGCTCGGACATCAGGAACGTGTAGCCGACCGCCTCGACCGCTCGAATCGTCGCAAGCACCGCCGCGGACCCTAGCACGCGCCCCCGCGACGCCCTCGAACGTGCGCGCCTTCCGGGGGGGCGAAGTCGATGCTAGACGCTGCGCGCGGCGCGCCGCTCTCTGCCATGAGCCTCCCCGTTCTCCCGTTTCGTCGCTGGTTCGAGCGCCTGCTCGCGTTCCAGGTGGGGCGCCCCTGGGCCGTGCTCGCGCTCGCGCTGCTGCTGACCCTGCCCGCGGCGGTGGCGGCTGCGGGGCTCGGGCTGCGCACCGATTTCTCCGAGCTGCTGCCCGACAACAAGCCGAGCGTCGTCGAGATGCGCCGCGTCAGCCAGCACCTGACGAGCGCCTCCACGCTCACCATCTTCGCCGAGGTCGACCACCCCAACGCCCCCGCGCTGCGCGCGTTCGCCGACGCGCTCGCGCCGCGCATCCGCGCGCTCGGGCCCGACTGGGTCGGCACCGTCGACGAGGGCACGCAGGAGCGCCGCAAGTTCTTCGACCGCAACAAGCTCCTGTACGCGCCGCTCGCGGACATCGAGAAGGTGCACGACGAGGTGCGCGAGCGCTGGGACTGGGAGGTGGGCCAGCGCACCGGAGGCGATCTCGGCCTCGACGACGAGCCGCCGCCGCCGCTCACCGCCGAGAGCGTGAAGAAGCGCTTCTCGGAGCAGACCAAGAAGCTCGAGGACGACACGGGGGGCTACTACCTCGGCGAGGGCAACAAGGTCGTCGTCGTGCTCGTGCGCACGCCGGTCGAGCCGGGCAGCGAGGCGGCGGCCAAGCGGCTGCGCACGCGCATCGATCAGATCGTCGCCGAGATCGACGCGCCGCGCCTCGATCCGACGATGAAGGTCCGTTACACGGGCGACTTCATCACGAGCCTCGAGGAGGTGCGCGCCATCAAGGACGACCTCGGCCAGGTCGGCGCGTGGGGCATCGGCATGGTGCTGCTCGCCGTGTTCGTCTTCTTCCTGCGCGCGCGCACCATCGTGCTGATGGGCCTGACCATCGCCGTCGGGCTCGTGTGGACGTTCGGCGTCGCGCGGTTCACCGTCGGCTACCTCAACTCCTCGACCGGCTTCCTCGTCAGCATCATCGCCGGCAACGGCATCAACTTCGGCATCATCTACATGGCGCGCTTCCTCGAGGCGCGCCGGCTCGAGGGCGCCTCGCCCGAGCAGGCGGCGCGCACCGCGCACGAGGGCACGTGGGTCGGCACCTTCGCCGCCGCGCTCGCCGCGATGGTCGCGTACGGCTCGCTCGCCATCACCGATTTCCGCGGCTTCAAGCACTTCGGCATCATCGGCGGCGCCGGCATGCTGCTCTGCTGGCTGTCGACCTACCTGTTCCTTCCGACGATGCTCGTCGCGTGGGAGCGGTGGCGGCCGACGACGGCCGGCGCGGGCTGGCTCGAGCGCGCGCGCGCGCTGTACGGGCGCGGCTTCGCGTGGCTCGCGCTGCGCGCCCCGCGCGCCATCACCGTCTTCGGCCTCGCGCTCGGCCTCGCGGGCACGGCGTACACCGTGCGCTACTTCCACGACGATCCGATCGAGTACGACATGCGCAAGCTGCGCACCGAGCGCACCAAGCCCACCGACGCGGGCGAGCTCTCCGAGCGCACCGACAAGGTCGTCGGCTCGGTCGGCCAGGAGGGCATGGCCATCATGGTCGATCGCCTCGACCAGGTGCTGCCGGTCAAGGCCGAGCTCGAGCGCGTGAAGGCCGCGGCCGCGGCCGACCAGAAGCCGTTCGAGCAGGTCGTCACCATCTTCGACCTGCTCCCGAGCGACCAGAAGGCGAAGCTGCCGCTGCTCGCCGACACGCGCGCGGTGCTGCACAAGGCGCGCGGGCGCGGGTTCATCACCGACGCGGACTGGCGCGACCTCGAGGGCTACCTGCCGGCGGCCGACCTCCAGCAGATCGGCCCGGGCGATCTGCCCGAGCAGATGGCGCGCGCGTTCGTCGAGAAGGACGGCACGCGCGGGCGCATCGTCTACATCGTGCCCAAGTCGGGCCGCAGCATCTGGGACGCGCACTACCTCAAGCTCTGGGCGTCGAGCTTCCGCTCCATCCACCTGCCCGGCGGCGAGGTCATCAAGGGCTCGGGGCGCGCGGTCATCTACGCCGACATGATCGACGCCGTCGTCGAGGACGCCCCCAAGGCGATCGCCGCCTCGCTGCTCGGCACGATCCTCATCGTGCTGCTCGCGTTCCGCGGGCGTCGCGCCGCCTTCACCGTGCTCGCGACGCTGCTGCTCGGCGTCGCGTGGATGATCGGCTTCCTCGCCACGCACCGACCGCTCGACGAGCTGATGGCGGGAGCGCGCGCGCTGCACCTCTCGCCGGCCGACCCGATCAAGCTCAACTTCCTGAACTTCGTCGCGCTGCCCATCACCTTCGGCATCGGCGCCGACTACGCCGTCAACGTGATGCAGCGCTACGAGCGCGAAGGGCACGCGAGGCTGCGCGCCATCGTCGTCGAGACGGGCGGCGCCGTCGTGCTCTGCTCGCTCACCACCACGCTCGGCTACCTCTCGCTCACGCTCTCGGTCAACCAGGCCGTCGTCAGCTTCGGCACCGC